>NZ_CEWDCG010000068.1:0-13758 GCF_982436375.1 Coprobacter sp.
AAGATAATGAAAAAGGGTGACCCGTTCAGTCGTTATTGACTTTTGGGTCACCCTCGTTTATTTCATCATTATATCTCAAATCGAGAACCTTATTTACCGAAATTAAATAACGAAGAAGGCTCATGTTCACGATCCATAATTGCTTTCAACTCTTCCACTTTTTCAGGATATTGAGCAGCAACATTATTATCTTCATGAGGATCTTCAGCTATATTATACAACTCATGTGTCGGATTTCCCGAACTGATCTGTTGACGAATAAGTTTCCAATCTCCGGCACGTACGGCCTGACGCCCGCCTTCCTCATGAAATTCCCAATATAGAAATTCGTGTAACGGCTGTTCTCCTTTATTTAATAAAGTAGGCAAGATAGAAATTCCATCCATCGCTTCTTCTCTCCAATTCGAATCGACACCTAATAAATCTACAAATGTAGGCATCATATCCCATCCGGCAGCCTGAATATGACTTATACTACCGGGTTGAATTTTTCCAGGCCAATAAGCAATATAAGGTACTCGCATACCTCCTTCGTAAAGAGCTCTTTTAAGTCCTTTCAAACGTGATTCCGTATTGAAGAAATAAGGATCGGCACCACCCTCTTGATGAGGACCGTTATCACTGGTGAAAATAAATAAAGTTTTATCGGCAATACCTTGTCGTTCAAGCTCTTCAATTATCTGACCGACATAAGTGTCCAAACGAGTAATCATCGCTGCAAATTGTGTGCGGGGATTTAAAGCCGTCCCGTAATCACCATCAGAATAAAAAGGCTTAGGCTCATAAAACTTATTCCTATACATTTCCACAATACTGTCTTGAGGCTGTGTCAACTCAGCATGAGGTATCGTATAAGTAAAATATCCGAAAAATGCCTTGTCCTTATTATCTCTGATAAACTTAAGTGCATGCTCGTGAATCGCATCCTGCGAATAACGTCCTTTTTGGTATTCCTTCGTTTTATTATTCCACAAATAATCAGGGTAATATTTATGAGCTTTACGTTGACAGTTATACCCGTAAAAAACATCAAATCCCATATCATTTGCTTCTCCTCCCGATCCGGGATATCCCATTCCCCACTTACCGAAACAACCTGTGACATATCCGTTTTCTTGAAAAAGATTTCCTATTGTTTTCACATTCGGATCAAGAGGCTCTTGGCCTTCAGGTTGTATCTCTTTATTTCCTCGAATTTTGGTATGTCCCGTATGCTGCCCTGTCATTAAAGATGCCCGGGAAGGAGCACTTACAGCCGTACTTGCATAAAATTGAGTGAAACTCATTCCCTGCTGCACGAGTTTCGTCAGATTCGGAGTCGAGATCATTTGCTGCCCGTAGGCCTCTATATCGCTGTAGCCCATATCGTCACATAATAAGTAAATCACATTAGGACGATCAGTAGTCGCAACGGCATCTTTCACTTGTGCTTTACATAAAGAAGACGGAAATAATAAACTGCCGGACAGATATAAAAAATATTTTGAATTCATCGGTATCTTTTCGTTTTATGAAATTAAAAAATCAAGATCTATTATAAAGTTTCAATGAAAAAGGTTTCTGTCCCTCAATCTTAACCATGAGAATAACAAACTCTTCAGGACATCTTAGTTTATATTCGCAATTTACATCAGAGGGAACAAACTCTCCTATAACCTGCCCGGAAAGATTAATCACTTTCACAGAACATTTTTCCGGAAGACCTTTCATCCGGACTATGCCATCCGACAAAAAAGCCTTCACTTGAGTAACCGAAACATTTTCCACACCGGTAGATGTAAAAGGAACACGATAAAAATACCAACCCGATCCTGTACCTACCCCAGCATTATATAAAACAATTTTCCATAAACCATCTTTTGCATTCAACAATAAACCATCGTTACCTTCATATTTTATAGAATAACTTCCGTTTGCATTACCACTGGGTTCTATGACAAACTCGCTCCCGTTTACCTCAGCAGTCAGCTCTTGCGTTTCCAAAACTCCAGAACTGTAAATCTGTTTCATACTGGTTTTATTAATAATCTTAACCCTATTTCCAGAAACAGATTCTAACCTCCACAAAAATTTATCGCTTATATCAGCCGGACGTTCAGCACGTAAATTAGAAGAATATTCTCCCGTAGGATTTTCATCATAAGCGATATAACGGTTTGCTCGCTCCGTAGCCGTATGAGCATTTTTTATCTGAAACCATATCGGATTTGCTTCGGTACTCGTTTGAGGAGCAGATAACTCGGGCTCTACGGTAGAAAAAACAGCAATAATATGCATGCTCTCATTTACCGTAAAGGTGTATGCCTGATCTCGGCTTATAATATCTTGTCCAACTTTCCACCCTTCAAAATTTGCAGCAGAAGAAGAGGGTTCGGCTTTCACCGTAACAGAAGAACCTTTATCATACCTACCATTTGCATTAGCAACTGTCTCAATAACCGCCTTACCTAAATTATCATTACTAGAAGAAACACTTATATAACAATCATCATGATCGGTCTTGTCCATAACATAAACAACAAAATCATACACACGTCCTCCAGAAACTGCAACATCCGGGCCTGAAGGCCGGGACGAGTCTAATCTTACACGTATCCGGGCTTTTCCCAATTCTGCATCAGCAGGAACTTGAAAAGAAGCAGTAAATCCTTTATCTCTCATACTTAAAGAGGACTGATCTTGACTAACAAAGACACCGTCACGATCCCAATCTGTATAAATAGTAACAAATTGTCCGGAGATAGATACATTTTCCTCAATAATTAAATCGAACTGGCGTTCTTTCTCCACCAAAGTAGTAGCTTTAGAAACAATTATAAAATGCCGGTCAGGCGTAGAGGCAACAGTATAGCCTAAAGGATAACGAACAGCATCTCCGGATGTAATAGCAGAAACGATATATGCACTCCCGGCCTGACCAGAAGGCATTTGATAAATCGGGTTCTTAACATTCATAGAACCCAACCTGATCATCGTCTCAAAAGGATTATCTGTTATATACTCTTGAGCTTTCAACCCGGTAAACAGAGTACTCAGAAATAACAAAAAAAACATCAATAAGCTTTTTCTCATTTTCTTATTTTTTATCAAAAGATACCCCTATAAGACTTCGTCAAACTATATCTTCAAAATTTTATGCTTCACTTTTTAGGATATACTTTGCTTTTTCCCATAAGGAGTATCTTTCTGAATGAAAAAACTAAACTTTAAATCTCTTTATTTTTTAATAAACTTAATAGTACGAACACCGTTATCCATTTTTACTTTGGCTATGTAAGTGCCCTCCGAAAGGTTTTGTAAATTTTGTGTTCCCTTTCCTTCATACACCAAAGATCCGGTTATATTATAAACTCTTAATAAAGAACTCTCTGGAGAATATAAAACTGATGTCGTGCTATCAAAGTAAACATTTGCCAATTGGACGTCCTTAATTCCGGTCAACGGTGTAAAGGTTGCATTTATCTCTACATCCTCAGCTATCGTAATCCAATATGCAGCTCCGTTTTCGAGAAATTCCTGTAAACGATCAACTCCATTGATAAAAAGCGCACTTATCTCATAATCAGGTTCTAATACTACTGATATCGTAATAGCCGTATTTTTCTGCAACTCCGTTCCCGAAGGAATTTCTTCTCCATCGGAATCTTGCGTTACTTTCAACTTTCCACCCGTCAATTCGGTCGGATATGTAACCGTATAGACCTGCTCATTCATAAATTCCACTGTAATTTCACTGGCTTCAGACAGAGTGAATCCCGAGCCATCTATCGCTACACCGTTCACTTTGATTGCCTTAACTTGATAATTAACATCAGGGGTAGCTTCTACCGTCAACCAAGTCCCCTCCTCTACGCTACTGCCGCTTTCTACTATGGCATCTCCGTTCTTAACAACAAAACTTCCTCCAACTACCGTACCTTCATAGGTTACATTGTAAGCCGGTAACTCGGCCTTATAAAAAAACCATCCCGAAGCCTGATGTACTCCCATTTCATACACCGTTACTCCATAAGCTTTCTGCGTATCGCCATTTTGTGAATCCATAGCATTCAGATATGCAGGCTGAGCACTTGCTCCTAAATAATTGAAACAATACTGTTTATCTGCACAATCAGGTTGTCCGGTAGAGCTACTCAACGCCATTACCCACTCCACACCTGTTTCTGTAACGGTAAGAAGAGTGTTAGCTCCCGTATTCGGGCTTATACCGGCCTCGGCAAACACCCGCATTCCCGCACGATTCACAATATAAACTTTATTATCGGCACTTCCTTTTTCAAGACGCCACAAGTATTTATTCTCAAGTTGAGACTCAAGAATACCCGAATCAAATTTTTCCGTCTTTAATCTTGTACCATCCCAAACCAAAAAACGATTCTGACGATCTGCATCGGTCAGATGGGACGACATTATCGTGTACCATACCGGCTCTTCTGCCGTACTAACTTGAGGGTCTACACATCCTGCTATCGGATTCACTGCGGCTTTAACAGAGAAAGATCCGATAAAGAAACTGATCAATACTAATAAGCCAAGTAATAATCGTCTATTCATAAGCTTAGATTTATTTAATTAAACAATAGATTAACTCGTACATCAATTCGATAAATACAATTGTAAAACCAATGAAACTATAGTATAGACAATTTATCAAATTTAAAAACGACAACTATATAATAAATCTCTTATTTTATACATATTATTACAAATCACTAATACTCTGACTGTTCAAATAAAATCTTACTTTTTAATAAACTTGATCGTACAAAAACCTTTATCAGTTTCTATTTTTGCGATATAACTACCGGCTAAAAGCTCTACCAGATTTTGTGTTCCCATTCCTTCAAACACCAACGAGCCGGTAATATCATAAACTTTTACTTTTGCTTCTAACGGAACATGCAAAACCGAAGTAGAACGGTTAAAGTAAGATATCGGGGTCTTTTCATCCCGAACTCCGTCTAAATATGTAAAGGTTATCGCTATGTTTACATCTTCAGTAACCGTAATCTGATATTTGCCCCCGTTATTTAATAGATCAGAAAGGCAATCTTCATCATTAACGGTAAATGAGCCTACTTCATATCCCTGGTCAGCTATCGGTTCGATTATTATAACCGTATTCTCTGATAATTCCGTTCCGGAAATGACACTACAATCATCTCTTTCGTTTCTGACATCGAGATACCCTCCGGTTAAACTTTCCGGATAAGTTACTTTATACAAATTTTGATTATGACCCTGAACATATTCCGGCACTTGAGAAGTCGTATTCTGATAATAAGTTACCCAACTCAATTCCTGAATCGTCCCTTTCATCAAATAAGCAGCACAATCGCCTCCCGCACCTTTGTTTTGAAACTCCGTTAAACCGACATCCGAAGAACTGAATTTATAATAATACAACAAGTTTTCGGGAATTCGGGCATATCCTGCTTGAGAAGACTTGATCTGCTCAGGTGTTAAAGCAACATTCCATAGTTGAACATCCTCGATATCTCCGGCAAAATCCATGCATCCGACAAAAAATACAGTCTCATCGGGCAACAGACGGAATCCTTCTCGATTCAATATTTCGGATGCCACTTCTTCTCCATTCTTATACAAAGTTATGGTTTTATTTTCACTATCTATTACTAAACTTATAAATGCCCATTCTCCGATCGGCAGTGCCACATCTGTCGTAACCGTTACATCATCACCGTAGCCGCCATTACCGTAACAACGTGTAAAAAAGCCCAATTTACCATTAGTCAAACGCACGGCAAAAGAACCTGATCCAACATAAAATGCTGACTGTACCGCTCCCATTATATCTCCGTTGCTTACCGACGGATTTACCCATACGGACATCGTAAAAGTGCGTATGCGCTCATCTCCGACTTGAGTATCTACCGTATGGTTTCCACATAATTTATCGTCAAACTGGAAGCGATAATGATTATTTCCGTCTGTCTGAGGAATACGGATTGCAGAACCAGCAATAACCGGTATTCTTTCGCTACACTCAGCCGCAATCGTTACAGCTTCTGTCACTGTCATCGTATAAACTCCTTCGTGAAGACTTCCCATCCGATTTTCTCCATTAACCGTAAATGCAGTTAATTCATAGTTTTCATCAGCACTTACCGAAATAGTTATTTCTGTGTCGTGTTCTACACTGCTTCCCGAATCTATTGGCATATCACCTGCCATTACTGAAATTTTTCCATGCGCAGGTTGTTCAAAAGAAACGACAAAATGGGTAACAACTTCACCTCCTTCATTATAAGGAAGTCCTTCCGGCAATACTTCATATAAAGTCGGTATATTCGATTCGTTCCAAATAATTTTAAGCTGAGATATATTATCCAAATCGCTTACATCTACCTCCGTACAATAATCATCCAAAAATCCTTTATCCACCCATTCACCATCTACCAGGACTTGAATCGACGGCTTATCCGCTACGGTTGTAAATTGAGTATAATGGTAAATCTTTACCTTTTGGATCAATATATTCTCAGTAAAACGATAAATCAAGTGTCCTGCTTTATCCGACTTATATCCGTTCATCAGCGAACGATCATCCAATACAGATATCGGATTCCCATCTTGATCACTTGCAACCGGCGTAGTTCCTGAGACAGATGCAGAAAACTCAGCAACCTGCAACCAATTATTCAAAGAAACAGAAGTCAACCGCATCCTGACATAACGTCCGTACTTCCCACCGGCATTACAAGAGAACACCGAATTATTAGCTTCTATTTCCGATGCAGTAAAAGTCGACACTTCCGTCCAGCTCTGCCCATCACCGGATATTTCTACCACACCGCTGCCTGTCGGACGATCATTCGAAGTAAATGTCAATGTTATATCGAAAAACGGAACTGTTCCTCCGTAATCGAGTGTAATATAATCACCGACAGCTTGAGCGCCGTCTTTCCAAAAATAAGTATCGACATCACCATCGATCACATTCGTTACAGAATATGTGCTATAGACACTCATGTTGGTTGTTGCGGTTACAGTCCCCGGAGTCGTCCCGGACACGGACATCGTAAATTCATTTTCCGAAATTTCCTGCACTTTCCCGCTATTATTATGAATCCGAATATATGCCATATCCATAACAGAACCATCCGGTGTAAACACAGTCCATTCCTTACCGTTAATAGAATATTCGAATGCAAACTTCTCCGCCATAGAAACAGGAAGCGTGTTCACCGATACACTTTTTATCGCATTAAAATAAATTCCTACATATTCCCCATCTTTTAAAGAAACTCCGGATAAATTTCCTAAAACGACACTTGATTCTCCTAAGCTTATCTGCGGTCCGTTAAGATTCTTCACATTAGTAATGATAACTATATCTCGCGACCGTTCAGGCAAAACTGGAGCTTTATCTGCAATTTTGCCGATAATCCAGTCTGCAAAAGGCATCATATTGACATCGGAGGGAGTTACCTCATACGATTTTTTTTCTGTCGATGTGCCCGAACCTTCCAATGCAGGGACAAAAAAATCCGGATCGGTATGTATCTTGGCATATTCTTCTTTTGCTACTAAAAAATCAGTCCACTGACTATTCTCCCCTGATTGAAGCAATGTGAGTGATTTTAATATTATATTACTCATCGACTGTAATTTAGCTATCCAATATTTCGTTTCTTTATAAAACAACACATGATCAGAATCACCACTATGCTCCATTGTTCGCAAAAGAACGCACGCATCATAAATTTTTTGCATTTCAGTAACCAATTGACCTGTAACAGAAGGTAATTCCCCGCTTGCAGAATAAGATGATTTAAACGTATCGAATAACGGCTTAAGCTCATCCGTTTCTTTCAATTCTATACCCGATTCAGAATGAATGGCAAAAGTCCGCATAGCGTTCCTCAACTCTTCATCGTCTTTGACCAAACTCCGGATAGAAGCTTCCCAATTAGAAACTTTTTCAAAACGAGCCGGATTCCATGCATAATCAGCGCCTCCGAAAAGAGCGACTTTCGAAGCTTGAGCTTGTCCCATCGGATTAAGCATCAAACCTCTTAAAGAGGGTATAGGTTCTGAATCTTCAATAGTCCAATGGGCTGTCACTCCACGCATATAAATTCGTTCATCATGATCGTCATTCACCGGATTATTCCACCACATTACCGGGTTTCTACCAACACGTCCCGCCATATCGGCACACGAACTACCTCGGATATTCGAGAAACAATCATACCCTGTAAAGGCAATTACCGCATCTGAATCGACGCTTTTCAAAGAATTCAACGAATAAGAGCCGCCATAGTTGAGCGCATAAGCTGTCGGGACAAAAAACAAGGGACAAACCTTCTCATCTTTCGTTGCCGAAACGGTATTATATTTTTCTTTCAATTTCTTCTGTACCTGATCTGCCAAATATGCCTGCATGCTCCCGCTCGGCGTATAAGTAATGTCATCGATAAAAACACCGAAACCTCTAATTCCCAATCCATAAAGATGAGCAAATTTATTCATGATCGCATCTATCCCGGGATTCATCGCCGATTCACTGGAAAAACTTATGCCATCCTGCATCGCCGGATGAGCTGCCCAAACAAAATTAACGTTGCAGGCTTGTGCCTTAGCAGCTATCGTTCTCAAATCATCTTGAGTAATCATTCCCTGTTCCTGCTCTGCTTGAGTAAGAGATGTAGGATAATCTCTACGCCAATATCCCAAATGATAAGGATCTGCTTTGGGACCATAAACGAAAAGGTTCATTTTATAGCGTTTACAATATTCTAACAAACTTAAACGATTTTCCACAGAGTACGGATAACCGTAAAAGCCCTCTACAATGCCTCGATATTCCATATAAGCATAATCTTCGAAAACAACGGTAGTGAGCTTATTCTCCTCCTTCTGTTCAAACATCTGCTCTAATGTCGCCATACCATAATAGGCAGATTCTTTATCATTGCCCAAAATAACGATATCTCCAAAAGGATGGTTCTTATTGACCTCCAATATATAAGGATCAAATTTATTACTTCCGTCAGCAAATACCGAACGAGAAACAGATGAAGCCCGATCCGCAGCCTTTCCCGAACCATTCACTCCAAGCCAAATATTGGTTTGAACAGACGAAGCTGTTCCCGCTTCATTGACCGACATGGTAAAACCGGCATTCTCGACAACTTCTCTCAACCGGTTTATTGTCGTTATATGTATACCGTCTTCAATAATTACATTAAAAACAGGAGATAATTCTACAGTCTGATTTCCCATAGTCATTTTCTGCGGTATAGGATAAACAGTATAAGACTGACTATACACCCGAGCAACAAACAACAAGAAAATAAATAAAATGAAATGTTTTGTTTTTTTCATAATAAAGAGATTATTCGATAAAACAACAAATATCAACAGATTAAAAACTTATCTTAAATTCTATTTGAGATTAAATAAAAAATCTTTTTATAAAAGTCAAACAGGTTTAAATAAATATTTAAGGCCAGTCTAAATTTTCCAATAAGAAAATATTATCAGACTATCTTACGTTTTCTTCCGGTCTATAACATTATTGGTGGTATCTGTACAGTTTCCCTACCAAGAGGGGGAACTGACTATTCTTGTAGATTTCTCTCGAACTTGATCCGAACAAAATTTAGACGACCGGCTCTAAGAATAAAAATAGAAAAAGGGAGAAGACAACCGGGAAATCCGATATCACTCCCCCCTAATAAAACAGAAATTCTAAAACTTATTTTTTAATAAACTTAATCGTACGGATACCATTATCCGTCTTCACTTTAGCAATGTAAGTACCAACAGACAAATTTTGCAAGTTTTGTGTTCCTTGGCCTTCGAATACAGCAGACCCTGTTATGTTATATACTCGCCACATTGCCCCCTCCGGTGCATGCAATATCGAAGTCGTACGGTCGAAATAAACTTCTGTCAATTTAGCCCCGGATATTCCTGTCAACGGCGTAAAAGTCACAGTCAGTTCAACATCCTCTGCTATCGTGATCCAGTATTCTCCACCATTCTCCGACAACTCAGTCAATCGATCTACTCCGTTGACCGTGAAACTTCCGATTTCATAGCCCAATTCAGCTTCCGGAACAATCGTGATAGCCGTATTTTTCTGCAACTCCGTTCCCGAAGGAATTTCTTCTCCGTCGGAATCTTGCGTTACTTTCAACTTCCCACCTGTCAATTCGGTCGGATATGTAACCGTATAGGTCGCACCCTTAAACTCTGCTACAAGTTCCACTGATCCTTCTACCGTAATCGTAAACGTCTTGTTGACTACCGTCTCCAATATGCTTTCTCCATTGTTGGTCAATCTCGATAATCGCGTCGGTTCACTGTAAACCAAACTACCTGTCAACTCAGTTCCGTATTCCACCAACGACCCGCTCGAGAGGGTACTGCCTCCGTTCTTCAACTCTAACTGTCCGTCTCCCGTACTCGTGAACGTAACCGTATATTTTTTCTTCGTGAAGACTGCAGACACTGTTATATTTTCCTGAACATCGCTTAGGGTCAACTTGCCTGACTCCAAAGACTCTTTCTTTTCCTCACCGTTGACCAACAATGAGGACAGTTCATAATGTTCTTCCGGAGATACCGTCAATATGACATTGCTACCTCTGTCAAACTCGCCTTCATTGTCCAACGGCATCTCTCCTATACTTGCCGACACAGTTCCGCCTTCAACCGATGAATATCTGTAAACCAGCTTATTCGTAAATTCTACTGTAATTTCACTGGCTTCAGACAAATTGAAACCTTGACCGTCTATCGTTACTCCGTTTACTTTGATCGCCTTAACCAAATAGTTCTCTTCCGGAGTAGCTTCTATCGTCAACCAAGTTCCTTCATCTACGCTACTGCCGCTTTCTACTATGGCATCTCCATTCTTAACAACAAAACTTCCGCCTTCGGATGTCCCTGTATAAGTAACTATATGCTGAGCTTTAACATGTCCTTGAACATATTCAGGTACTTGAGGTGTATAAACATACATTTCTACAGCATAACCAAAATCAGGATCTTGAGTCCATTTTACAGTGCCATAAGCTAATTCGGCAACACATTCACCTCCAGTACCTTTATTAGGGAACTGTGTTATATCAACATCTGCCGAATTAAATTTATAATAATACAACAGATCTTCAGGTGCTTGAGTATAGCCTGCCCGGGAAGCTTTAATTTGCTCCGGAGTTAAAGCTCCTTTCCATAATTGAATATCTTCGATATCTCCTGTAAAATCCATATTTCCGACAAAGAAACAAGACTTATCCGGCAACATTCCGAAACCATCCCGCTTAAAATTTTGCTGAGTAACCAACTCACCATCTTTATACAATGCGATTGTCTTGTTTTCATCATCGATAACTGCAGTAATAAATGCCCACTCTCCTATTGGCAAAGCAACTCCTGTCTTCACATTTATATCATCTCCAAAGTTACTAGGTAATGTCACACAACGAGAGAACAATTCAAGATTTCCATTTCTCAAACGAACCCCGAAAGATCCACTTTCTACATAATATTTAGACTGTACCAATCCTAAGATATCCCCTGTTGTACCTGCAGTTTTCACCCATGCAGACATAGTGAAAGTGCGAATACGCTGATCATTATCCGTACTACCATTTGTATGACTTCCTAACAACTGATCATCGAATCGGAACATATAATGGTTATTTCCAGACTTTTCAGGTATATGAATTGCAGAACTAGCTACAACCGGAGTACTCTGTTTACTGAATGTAGCAACCACAGTCAAGTCTTCAGATAGAGCCGGTAATGTCAAAGTATTACCGACAACTTCACCTGCTTTTTCTTCATTATTTACCAATAAAGAAGTCAATTTATAATTTTCCTCAGGAACTACTGTCAATACAATTACCGATCCATCATCAAAACGCGCATTCGGAAGAAGCGGAACATTTTCTATAGCAGCTGTTACACTTCCGCCAGCAACAGTATTATATGTATAAAGATTTCCTTCTGGAGTTACATCTCCTTCTGTAATATTCAGCATAATATCATATGCACAACCTTTATTGATACCAGCACAAGCTCCATGTTCAGTATCCGCACCATCATTACCCCGTATATGCCAAGCATCCACATATCTAATTCTTACACAAACCTGACCGATAGCAGCATCTTGAGGCACGGTAAATGATTGCAATATATTTTTCACATCCAAATTACGACCTGATTCGGTAGGAATTCCTGAAGCCATTCCCGCATCCTTTCCGATCATCGGTAATACTTCGTCTTCACCATCAAAGACTCCGTCACCGTTCCAATCGACGAAAATCTCTGCATGACAACAAGTAATCTGCGGTTTTTCTTGTTCACTATTAGCTCCTACATAGTTTATGGTAAACGTAGAACCTCTCTGCACAGTCAGAACCTGATCTAATTTTACATACGGCTGATCAGACGGTAAATCCGAATTTGCTGTATAATTAATCTCAACACCGTCTTTTGCTCCCGTTGAAGTAATAGCAACCAAATAAACACCTGTATCGGTTGTTCCGACAGGAGTACAATAAGAGGCTGTTTTTTCAACGAATAATGCTTTCACAGTCAAATCAGAAGTTACGTCAGCAATTGTCAGCGACCCATCAGATATTTCATTTTTCTTTTCTACTTCATTTACCAATAAAGAAGATAACTCATAATTCGCATTAGCAGATACTGTTAAAACAATGTCCGATCCTGTCTCAAATTTTTCTCCGGTACTGATAACATTATCTCCCACCATTGCAGTAACAGATCCTCCATTGACTGTTGTATAAGTATAGGTAAACTGCTGAACAGGAATAATATGTCCTTCAACTAATGTAGAAGCAACCGTTGAAAAAGTATCATAATACTTTCCTTCCCAAGCTGCAGAGCCACTCCTTTTCGGTCCGCTGACCAATTTTGCAGGAAGATTCTCAACAGAACCTTGATTTTGATACTCATTATCGACATTATCGACAAATGTATAATACGCTAATAAACCTTCAGCAGAAGATGGATCGACACTAACCATTGAAGCTTTTATTTCTTCAGGAGTCAAAGCTTTATTCCAAAGTTGAACCATATCCAAATCTCCGGCAAAAACCTTATCCGTATCACTCTCTCCTCCAACAAACATTATACACGCATCAGGTAAGAGTCCAAGACCACCTTCCGCATCCACAGTTTCTTGCTGTATTTGAACTCCATCTTTATACAAAGTCAACGTTTTATTCACAGCATCCGACACAATAGAAATAAACGTCCAAACTCCTGTTTCTAAAGAAACTGAAGATGGCGTATTTACCGCTGTTGCAAATTTATCTCCACCATTCGGATAATAACCACGAGCATAAAGACCGAGTTTTCCATCTGTAAGCCTTACAGAAAAAGATCCGCTATTTTGATAACGATTATCCTGTAAATGCCCCATTATATCTCCATTTGTAGTAGAAGCCTTAATCCACACTGACATCGTAAACGTTTTCGTTCGAGAATCTACGGTAGCATCTCCTACAGAATGTGTTCCCAACGCACTATCCGAGAAACGAAATTGGAAATAATTCGATCCCGATTTGCCCGGAATGTTGATCGCAGTATTTTCCTGAGCAATTCCCGGAACAAGATACCCCGTCAACGCAAAAAGGCTAAGAAAGAAAAAAAAGTTTAGTTTTTTCATTTCAAACAAATTTAAGTTAGACATTGATATATTGATTCATTAGTGTCCACTAAAAAATCATAGAAGTTCTTTGAAATTATTGAAAT
>NZ_CEWDCG010000069.1:0-13506 GCF_982436375.1 Coprobacter sp.
ATATATACGATCTGTTAAGGCTCTTTTCGGTCTTGTTTTCACGTTTCTGCACATCGTATAAAGGAACAGTAAAACACTTTTGAAAACAGTCCTCAAAAAAAACATCCATGTAAAATTTAAATTCAAATAGATCACAAACTAAGCCATATATTATTATAACTATCGGTAATATCTACCAAAAGCGTCAAATATTCCACATTTCAATAAAGAGACGAAACTTATTTTTGCATATAATTATAATTCTAACATTTATGAAAAACTCAACTTATCTACTATTAAGTTTATTATTTTGTTGCATGTCTGCATTCCCTAAAGAAATTACAATTCATACCATCGGAGATTCTACGATGGAGAGCAAACCAGAGGATACGGAAAGTAATCCGAACGGACAAAGAGGATGGGCACAAATGTTACAGCAGTTTGTAACAAACGGTGCAACAGTAAATAACAGATCTAAAAGCGGAACTAGTTCCAAATCTTTTTATGAAGCCAAAGACGACAACAATAATTATCGTTTTTGGGCAACCGTGAAACCTCAGATCAAAGAAGGAGATTATGTTATTATTCAATTCGGACATAACGATGAAAAAGATGGAGGAGAAGAAGGTGAAATAGGAACCAATCCATGGAAAAGTTACACGGAATATCTGACTAAATATGTAACGGAGGTAAGAGAGCTAAATGCTATTCCGATATTATTCACCCCTATTGTACGCAACTATTTTGAAAGTGACGGAAAAACAATCACAGCACGAGGAGCCCATAATCTCGGTATGGGTTCGGACGGAAAAGAACTCGACTATGTCGCAGCCATGAAAAAGGTTGCAGAAAACACGAATTGTCTTTTGGTTGATCATACAGCTCTTACCAAAAAAGTTTGTGAAGAATACGGAAAAACCAAATCGACAGAACTCATTTACAATGTAGGAGACGGTACACATTTAGGAGAATACGGAGCTACTTTATATGCTCGTTTAGCAGTACAAGAATTAATAAAACAAAATATTCTGACAGAATATCTGAATGCAGATCCCGAATTAATATTAAGTAGTCCTGAATATAATTTTGGAAAATGCTATGCTAACACCGTCAATATTCATTCCTTTTCGGTAAGCGGAATCGATTTAGATCCGGTAAACGGGAATGTAACAATAACCGTTCCCTCAGAATTCAGTATATCAAAAGAGCAAGACGGCAACTATACTCAGCAGATAACCATACCCTATGAAAATGGCAACCTCAGCATTACTCCATTTTTTGTAAAATATGCACCTGAAGATACAGGTATCTCAACAGGAAATATTACAGTAAGTAACGGAAAGAACACGAAATTCATCGCCTTAAAAGGTGAATGTGTCTCTTTCGAAGGAGGTGTCAAAGCAAAAGCATTTTGGGAATTATCAAAAAACGAAAACAGTATATCCGAAGGACCTATTACAGTATTACCTGAAACATTAAAAAACATGTTTACCGATAGGTATGCAAAACCGGGAAGCACGACAATATGGGAAGATAATCGCATCGATGGAGAAACAAAAACTCAACGTAATATTATCGAAGGAAGAACGTGGCCTGCTGGAGAAATAGACATCGTACATGACCGCTACATTCAATTCGGAGTTAAAGCGACTAAAGGAAGTGTTTTTAATGTCGATTCTATCGGATTATATGTAGGAGGATCTGGAAGCAATGGGATACGATTCAAAGTATATTATTGTAAAAACGAACTTTTCGGCGATGATGCCGTGATGATTGCAGACAGACAAAATAATACAAGCAATACTATGTATCCGATCTCTCACAAAAACATTATTGAAGTAAAAAGTGAAGAATCTTTATATATCAGAATCTACCCTTGGTTGAACAATGGAGGAGACAGTAAATCTATCTGTCTATACGGAGTCACGATAAGCGGAGTGGTTACAGAAGAAAGTACCGACGGAATAACGACTTCTATCATCGAGAATAACATATTCTGTTATCCCTCGAAAACTTCAGGTACAACCACACTCAATTATGTTACAACCGAATGTTCAGATATTCTTATCGATATTTTTTCTATTGACGGGAAAAAACTCAATAGCTACAGAAAAGATTCTCTACCAGCCGGACAACATCAGCAACAAATTAATCTGGAAGGGTTGAATAACGGCATATATATTTGTTCACTTACTAGCAACACAGACCGAAAGGCAATCCGACTGATAAAAGAATAATAAGATCGGTTAAACAAATGCGAAATGTGACGGAAGTCTTTCTTTAAAGATCCGTCACATTTTTATATATAATTCCCGGTTTCTATCAAAACCTTATTTTTACATAATTCCTTTTTCACGCAAACGCAATTGCCATTTCCACGCAGAAGCTAACGTATCCTCGATAGACTCTTCCGCTTTCCATCCCAGCACGTTATTCGCCTTTTCAGGATTAGCCCACACTTGTTCAATATCACCTTCTCGACGACCGACAATCTTATAATTCAACTTTTGCCCTGTCACCTTCTCGAAAGTCTTTATCAGCTCCAATACAGAAAGTCCCCGGCCTGTACCCAAATTGAATGTTTCTACATTCTCAAGAGATTTTCCGGTAAGCATACGATCCACAGCTACGACATGCGCTTTCGCCAAATCGACAACATTTATATAATCACGAATACAAGAACCGTCAGGTGTATTGTAATCATCACCGAACACACTCAATTGTTCTCGAATCCCCATAGCTGTCTGAGTAACAAAAGGAATAAGATTCTGGGGCACTCCATTCGGCAATTCGCCAATCTCTGCAGTAGGATGAGCTCCTATCGGATTAAAATAACGCAATATAATGGCTTTATAAGGGACACCCGAATAAATCGTATCACGAATTATTTCTTCATTTATTTGTTTTGTATTCCCATAAGGAGACATTGCCGGTTTTATAGGTGCATTTTCATCAACCGGAAGCACATCCGGCTGACCGTACACGGTACATGAAGAGGAAAAAACCAAAGCATCAACTCCATATCGAGGCATCAGCTCCATGAGCGTAAGCAAAGAATCGATATTATTACGATAATACAACAACGGTTTCTGTACCGATTCACCGACAGCCTTACTGGCTGCAAAATGAATAATACCTTTTATATTCTTCTGCTCCTCGAAAAGCTTTTCCATGCCGGCCTTATCATTGCAATCCAATTTCATGAAAACAGGACGCACACCCGAAATTTTCTCAATACCGTCGATTACGCTTTCACTTGAATTAGAAAGATTATCTACGATAACCACTTCATAACCGGCATTCTGCAATTCTACCGTAGTATGCGAACCGATATACCCGGCACCACCTGTAACTAAAATTTTCCCTTTCATGTTTTAAGTTAAGTTTAAGATGAATTGCAAATATAACGGATTTTTACCAAAAGATTTTATCAAAATCTCTAAACCTTACGACCAAACTTTATTTTTTGGAACAAAAAAACAGATAAACAAAGTGTATTAAACAAGACACATTATTTCAATACAAACTTTTTGGATAACACAAAAATAAGTCTTACCTTTGTCGCGCTTTTTGAGTATTCCGTGCGATGGGAAATTAAGAAGCTGATTATCTTAATTTTGAGTAACACAAAAAAATTAAAACAATGAAAACATTTCAATTAGAAGGAACTCCCAGAACCGATTTGGGAAAGAAAGCAGTAAAAGCTTTACGTAAACAAAATCTTATCCCTGCTGTTTTAAACGGCGGACAACTTGTAACCCTGCCTTATGATAATGCTCTTAAAGCTGGTGAAAAAGTAGTAGAAATTGCAAACAATCAAGCTTTGATCGTAACGGATTTCACTGTATCTACAGAATCTGTACGAAAATTAGTTTATACTCCCGAAATTTTCGCTATCGATCTGACTATCGGTGACAAAAAAACCAAAGCCGTTATAAAAGATATTCAATTCCATCCGGTAACCGATGCAATCCTTCACATGGATTTTCTTGAAGTTAACGAACAAAAACCCATTATTATGGAAGTTCCCGTGGCTCTTGAAGGACATTCAGAAGGTGTTAAAGCCGGTGGTAAATTGAGCCTCGAAATGAGAAAATTGAAAGTAAAAGCTATCTATTCTCAGATTCCTGAAAAGTTGGTTATCAACATCGATAATTTAGGTTTAGGCAAAACTATACAGGTAGGAGAACTTCACTTCGAAGGTCTTGAATTGATGAATGCTAAAAATGCAGTTGTTTGTGCTGTTAAACTAACAAGAGCAGCTCGCGGTTTGCAAGCAAAAAGCGGTAAATAATAATATTGCTTAAATGAAATATTTGATTGTGGGATTGGGTAATATCGGACCAGAATATGAAAATACCCGTCACAACATAGGATTCAGAGTATTGGACGCTTTAGCTAAAGCGTCCAATCTCGTTTTTACAGACAAAAGGTATGGCGAAATCTGCGAATTAAAAATCAAAGGACGCACATTAATCTTGTTAAAGCCGTCTACGTATATGAATTTGAGCGGAAATGCCGTACGTTATTGGCTGCAAAAAGAAAACATTCCGGTAGAAAATTTATTGGTAATAGTGGATGATTTAGCATTACCCTTCGGTAGTCTGCGTTTAAAGCCCCGAGGTAGCGATGCCGGTCATAACGGTCTGAAACATATTCAACAAATATTAGGGAGTGACAATTACGCCCGACTTCGATTCGGAATTGGGAATGATTTTTCTAAAGGACAACAAGTCAACTACGTATTAGGAAGCTTCCCCGAAGAACAAGAAAAAGAATTACCCACCCGTCTCGAACGTGCAGGAGAGATCATAAAAAGTTTCTGTCTGGCAGGCATACAACTGACCATGACACAATTCAACAATAAGTAAAATTGTCATGGAAAAAGAAAATGAAGTTCGAATAGACAAATGGATGTGGGCTACACGCATTTTCAAAACACGTACAATTGCAACCGAAGCTTGTAAGAAAGGGCGAGTCTCTATCGGAAACGTCTCAGTAAAACCATCCCGTACAATAAAAGCAGGTGAAATCATCCAAGTACGGAAACCTCCTGTCACTTACTCTTTTAAAGTATTGGCTCTGACCGAAAAGAGGATAGGAGCAAAACTTGTCCCGGAATACCTTGAAAACATTACACCGCAAGAACAATACGATATACTGGAAATGAACCGTATCAGCGGATTCATAAATCGGAGCAAAGGACTGGGAAGACCGACAAAACGAGAAGGAAGGGAACTGAAAAAGTTTACCGAAGGAGATTTTTTTGATGATGGATTCGACTTTGATTTTGATTTTGACGATTACGAAGAAAACGATTAAGCAAAACTTATACAACACTTGATCTGTTATACTGCAGCAACTTGTTCAATCCGCATCAAGACTATCTTTATAGGATTCACATAGGAGATAAGAAACTTTTAACAGGAATGACATGATCATGGATCTGCAAAAACGTAAAGAATTAAAAAAGAAACTATACACCATCATATTCAAAACCGATACGGAAGAAGGAAAGAGATTCGATATCATCTTACTGAACGTAATCCTTCTCAGCGTTATATTGGCAGCAATAGAAAGTGTAGTCGCATTCAACGCTCGATACGCACTCCCATTCCGTATCTGCGAGTGGATTATAACCATACTGTTTACTATCGAATATGCAACCCGTATTTACTGCAGTCCGAATCGAAAAAAATATATTTTTTCAGTTTATGGAATCATTGACCTCTTATCTATTTTACCGTTCTTCATCGGTATCCTATACAGTAGTACTCACTATCTTATCGTTATTCGTGCCTTACGTCTTCTTCGTATCTTCAGAATACTAAAACTAACGCATTTTTTAAAAGAAGGCAACCATTTGGTCGATTCTTTACGAAGAAGCGTAAAAAAGATCATGATATTTACCTACTTCATCATGATTCTCGTAACGATATTAGGAGCTTTGATGTATTTGGTCGAAGGAAGTGTAAATCCTTCTTTCTCCAACATTCCCAAAAGCATATATTGGGCAGTCGTCACTATCACGACCGTAGGATACGGAGATATAACGCCTATCACATTCTTAGGTCAGACAATTTCAGTCATCGTCATGTTACTCGGATACTCGATACTGGCCGTTCCTACCGGTATTATTTCTTCAGAACTGATCAAACCTTTACGAAAAAAGAACATTACTTGTCCTAATTGCGGAGAGAATAAGCATGAGGCAGATGCTTCTTATTGCAAAAATTGCGGGACATTCTTACCTCACAACAATAACAACCTGTCATAAAATCTCTTTTTTTTCTTTTAAACCGGAATAATGCTCAATATTTCGGACAAAAAACAGTTACAATATTTATAAAAATCGTAACTTTGTAAATCTTACATGCAAATATCGAAAAACAATAATAAAAATGAAAACTATCGATTGGGCTAATTTATCATTCGGTTACATGCCGACCGATTACAATGTACGGTACAATTACCGGAACGGAAGTTGGGGCGAACTTGAAATAAGCAGTAGCGAATATATCAATATGCACATGGCGGCCACCTGTTTGCATTATGGACAAGAAGCTTTTGAAGGATTAAAAGCTTTTCGTGGGAAGGACGGGAAAATACGAGTATTTCGTCTTGATGAAAATGCGGCACGGTTGCAAAGCACTTGCCGAGGAATTTTAATGCCTGAACTGTCTACGGAAAAATTCCGTGACGCTATTCTTAAAGTTATAAAACTGAATGAACGGTTTGTTCCGCCCTATGAAAGCGGAGCGTCTCTTTACATCAGACCATTATTAATCGGAACAGGTGCACAAGTAGGTGTACATCCGGCAAGCGAATATATGTTCATCGTATTTGTCACACCGGTAGGGCCATACTTTAAAGGTGGATTTTCAACTAATCCTTACGTCATTATCCGTCAATATGATCGCTCAGCACCATTAGGTACAGGAGTTTATAAAGTCGGAGGAAATTATGCAGCCAGTTTACGGGCCAATAAAATGGCACACGACATGGGATATTCCTGCGAATTTTATTTAGATGCAAAAGAAAAAAAATATATCGACGAGTGTGGTGCTGCTAATTTTTTCGGGATTAAAAACAATACGTACATAACTCCGTTATCTACTTCTATCCTACCGTCTATTACCAATAAAAGCCTAATGAAATTGGCAGAAGAAATGGGCTTGACCGTCGAACGCCGTCAAATTCCGGAAGAAGAATTAGATACTTTCGAAGAAGCGGGAGCTTGCGGTACTGCTGCAGTTATCAGTCCGATACAACGTATCGACGATCCTGAAAAAAATCGGTCATATATTATTTCTAAAGACGGAAAACCGGGTAAAATATGCACCCAATTATACAATAAACTCCGGGCCATACAATATGGAGATGAACCGGACAAATATGGTTGGGTAACTATCGTCGAATAATATTCAGATTAATTAAATAATACAAAAACCCGGAATGTCCTTAATGCTGTTCGTTCCGGGTTTTTATTTTCATATATAAAATGAAATATCGAACAAAAACACATCTTAAAGAGTTATAAATAAGGAACTATTTCCTAAAAATGACATTATGAAAACATTTCTGCTGACAGGACTCGCTATTACATTAGCTATCACTATATGGGCACAGCATAAAAAACAAAATAATATGAATCTTAATAAACTCACTCCAGAAGAAGAATATGTCATGCTGAAAAAAGGAACAGAAGCTCCTTTTAGCGGTGAATATAACAACTTCTATAAAAAAGGGATATACCTATGTAAACAATGTGACGCTCCATTGTACCGATCTTCTGATAAATTCGATTCGGGATGCGGCTGGCCGGCTTTTGATGACGAAATCCCTAACGCCGTTATCCGGAAACCTGATAACGATGGAAAACGAACTGAAATTATTTGCGCCAATTGCAAAGGTCATCTCGGACATGTATTCTTAAACGAACATTTGACACCCAAAGAGACCAGACATTGTGTGAACTCGATTTCTTTAAAATTTAAGCCCGATAAACCAGAGCAAATATCCAAAGCCTATTTTGCATCGGGATGTTTTTGGGGGACAGAATACTATTTTCAAAAATTAAAAGGTGTCAAAGAAACCACAGTCGGTTTTATGGGAGGATCTACCAAACACCCGACATACAAAGAAGTTTGTTCTCAAAAAACAGGACATTTTGAAACTGTCGAAATAGAATATGATCCAGAAATTGTCAGTTATGAATCACTGGTAAAATTCTTTTTCGAGACTCACGATTTTACCCAAACCGATGGTCAAGGTCCTGATATAGGTACACAATATCTTTCGGTAATCTTCTATGCCGATCAAAAACAAAAAGAAATCGCTGAAGAATATATACATAAGCTCACAATTATGGGATATAAAGTCGCAACGCGACTTTTACCGGTCTCCACATTCTGGCCGGCAGAAAATTATCATCAAGACTATTATGAAAACAAAGGAACAACTCCCTACTGTCATAAATATCACAAAATATTTTGATGCCCAATAATCGAACATTCAACCCTATCAATATTTTTATAATTCTGTTCAATACGGATAAAAGAACAAAGCCTTTATTCTAAGAGCCTGTCTGAATTTTACTTAGGCCAGATTCGAGAGTTTCTTTCGAGTGAAAACAGAAAAATAGATTGGAAGAAAACGTAAAGATGACCTGATAATATTTTCTTATTGGAAAATTTAGATTGGCTCTAAAATTTTTTTTGTATTATTGCACAAAATACAATAGAAATGAATCCTTTTACAATCATCGATAAATATTATACACAAGGAACCGCACTATATGATATTTTAGTAGATCACAGTCGTCTGGTTACACAAAAGGCTCTCGAAATAGCAAATGCTCACCCCGAATTGAACGCAGACGCAGAATTTATCTCCGAAGCAGCCATGTTACATGATATCGGAATCTTTCTTACCGATGCCCCCGATATAGAATGCCACGGCACACGACCGTATATCTGTCACGGTACATTAGGCAGCGAGCTCTTGAAAAAAGAAGGTTTTCCTCGTCATGCTTTAGTCAGCGAACGCCACACAGGAGCAGGACTTTCTTTAGAAGACATTATTAATCAAAACCTTCCTATTCCTCACCGAGATATGCTTCCGATAAGCATAGAAGAGCAAATAATCTGCTTTGCCGACAAATTCTACTCCAAATCAAACCCTTTAAAAGAAAAAAGTATAGAACAAATACGAAAAAGTATGAGTAAATACGGAGAGGCTTCCGTCGCCCGTTTTGAGAGGTGGTATCACCTTTTCCTCCTCTAAAATATATTAAATAGGCTTCAATACCTGATATGTTAGGGTAAATTGTGTATTTTTGCACCTCAATAACCTATTGGTTTGTGAATGTCATCGAGAAATAAGATTCATATAATAGTCCTTACCCTGTTTTGCTCCTTACTGCTGGTCAATCTCAGTGCCCAGCCTAAAAGGAAAAGCCATATACGGCAAGCGAATCCCGCTTTTGCCGACACTGTTACACCAGCAGACAGCGACAAAATAAAATCTATTTCCGATACATTTCCCGCTTTACCCGATTCTATCCTTATCCGTCCCGACTCATTATTGAAGAGTGTCGATTCTATTCTTGTCGACTCTGTCATGACCGATACGGTACAAGCTCCTCCTCCAAAAAAATCACCACTGGAAGATGTGGTAAAATATACGGCAAACGACTCTATCGTATTTTTAAGTAACAATCAAGCTTATATGTATGGACAAGGGGTTGTTACTTATCAAGATATAGAACTCGATGCAGACGAGATACGAATGAATATGGACAGTAGTACGGTGTTCGCGATCGGACGTCCCGATACCGCCGGCGAAATTGTAGGGAATCCCATATTTAAAGATAAAAGCGGAGAATATGAATCTGCTACAATGAAATACAATTTTAAAAGTCAAAAAGGATATATCACCAATATCATTACCCAACAAGGAGAAGGTTACCTGACAGGAGGTAGTACGAAAAAGAACAAAGAAGGGGATTTTTACTTGAAAGACGGGAAATATACGACATGCGATGACCATGAATGTCCGCACTTTTATCTCCAACTGACCAAGGCTAAAATGCGTCCGAAGAAAAATATCGTTACAGGTCCTGCCTACTTGGTTCTGGCAGGAGTACCTCTTCCGTTAGCAATTCCTTTCGGCTTTTTCCCTTTCACAGAAAAATATTCATCAGGAATCATTATGCCGACATTCGGGGATGAAATGGCTCGCGGATTTTATTTAAGAGACGGCGGTTATTACTTTGCGATCAACGATTATATCGATTTAGCTCTCACAGGTGAAATTTATACAAAAGGGTCGTGGGGATTGAATGCCATGTCTAACTACGTGAAAAGATATAAGTTTTCTGGGAATTTCAATATGGGATACCTGGTGACTATACTCGGAGACAAAGGAATGCCCGATTATCAAAAACAGACAAATTTCCGGTTAATATGGTCACACTCCCAAGATGCAAAAGCAAATCCGAATATGAGTTTCTCTGCCAGTGTCAATTTTACGACAAGTGGATATGACCGAAACAATCTGAACAGCTATTATAACGCAACTTCTTTTACGGAAAACACCAAAAGTTCGACAGTGAACATGACCTATAATTTTCCGAATACCCCTTTTAGTATATCGGCAACAGCCAACATCACACAACGAAGTAAAGATTCCACTTTGAACGTATCATTTCCGGACTTTACCCTCAATATGAGTCGGGTATATCCGTTCAAACGAAAAAATCCGGTAGGCAAAGAAAAATGGTATGAGAAAATCAGTTTAAATTACACCGGTCTATTCCGAAACTCTATAGAAACAAAACAAAATCTGTTTTTCAAGTCAAGCTTGATTAAAGACTGGCGCAACGGCATGCAACACACGATTCCCGTATCGGCAACATTCAGCTTATTTAAATATCTCAATATATCTCCGTCGTTCAACTTCACCGACCGAATGTACACCAACCGCATCATGCAACAATGGGATCCCCAGTCCGCAGCCGTTGTAAGAGACACTACATACGGTTTTTATAACGTTTTTAACTATAGTTTCAGCGTCAGTGCCCAAACTAAGTTATATGGATTCTACCGACCTCTACCCTTTTTCGGAGGAAAAAAAATACAAATGATCCGGCACGTATTCACTCCCAGTGTCAGTTTTAGTGCCGCACCTGATTTCGGTAGTTCCCGATACGGATTCTGGCAAACATATTCAAAAATTGAGAACGGGAAACGGGTAGATGTAAAATATTCTCCATTCTCTCACGGTATATTCGGAACTGCACCTCAAGGGAAACAGGGTACAGTATCTTTCAATGTTTCCAATAATTTGGAAATGAAAGTCAACTCAGATCGGGATACGACCGGAGTGCGAAAAATCAGTCTTATCGAAAATCTCACCGCAGGGATCAGCTATAACATGGCTGCCGAC
The DNA here is from genome assembly GCF_982436375.1 of Coprobacter sp. NCBI lineage: Bacteria > Pseudomonadati > Bacteroidota > Bacteroidia > Bacteroidales > Barnesiellaceae > Coprobacter > Coprobacter sp. The sequence goes on from NZ_CEWDCG010000069.1 coordinate 11,428, forward strand.
TCTATGAATTGGAGTAATATCAATACTTCGATATTAATCAAACTAACTAAAAATTTCAATCTGCAAGCTTCTGCCGTTTTTGATACTTATACTTATCAACTGAATGAATACGGCAATCCTGTACGTGTAAATATTCCACGATGGAAAGCTGGAAAAGGATTAGGCAGACTATCAAGTACAGGAACTTCTTTCTCTTATACATTCAGTAACGATACATTTAAGAAAAAATCGAAAAACAATACTAAAGAGACAGAAACTTCGACTAACGAAACTCCGATTGATAATAATACAGAAAACACTGAAAACAGAGAAAACGAAAGTCAAGAAAAAACAGAAGACTCCGGATTAGAAATGAAAGACGGATATATGGTATGGAATGTTCCCTGGAGCCTATCGGTTAACTATTCGATCAATTACGGATATGGCACTTTCAATAAAAAGAAAATGGAATATAACGGAAAGATCACACAAAATCTCAGCTTTTCAGGACGCATTCAACCCACAAAGAATTGGTCATTCAATTTCTCGGCAAGTTATGACTTCGACGCAAAAAAAATAGCATATATGAACTGTGGCATTACCCGTGATATGCACTGCTGGACTATGAGTGCAAACTTTATTCCGGTAGGTCCTTACAAATCCTATAATTTCCATATCAGCGTGAAGTCTTCATTATTAAGTGATTTAAAATGGGATAAGAGCGGAAACTCTTATGATCGCTTAAAATGGTATTAACCTTATATTTTTGTTTTTCGATAAAGCTTTTAGTGGGGAATAAAAATCGGCTATCCAACATATTCTTATTATAAAGTGACGAAAACATCTATCTTTTTATCTTTTTGTTTATTAACTTTGTAGACAAGACTCATAAAAAGGAAATCATGCACAAACAAGCCTCAAACCTTCGGAAAAAACACCGGCACATAAAAAACAATCTGCTGACAGACGAATATATATATACCGGAGATCGCAAAGGAGAAATGCACATTTATCTTACACAATATGATGCCGATAATTATATCCAACATTCTTTCACATCTCCGGAAAAGTTACCGGCTCTCATCCAAAACGGTAAAAAGAATTGGATACATATTTCCGGATTGTCCGACACTCATACTGTTGCACTCATAGGCAAAACATTAGGGCTACATTTTACGGATATACAAGATATACTTACCAGCCAACACATTGCGAAGATCGAGACCTATGAAGATAAAACATTCCTTATCCTAAATACATTCTATTACTCTGAAAACAAAGAATTGCAGCAAGAACATATTTGTATAATTATGGGTAAAGAATACGTATTTTCTTTTCAGGAATCAGATCTTCCGCTCTTCGATAATATAGAAAAAGCTATCACTCAAAATACTGCCCGTGTACGCAACCGCCCGACAGACTACCTATTTTGTTTGTTGATAAATAACGTATTCAGCAATTATTTAGACATTATTGCAACCCTCGAAGATGTTTTGGGCACAATGGAAGACGAAATCATTACAGGAAACCCTCGTGATGATTTCGGCAACCGAATACAGGCGAACCGAAGAGATTACCTACAACTGAAAAAATCTATACTCCCCTTAAAAGATGATTTTAATAAACTGATACACAATGAGAACAAACTCATTTGTGACGAAGACATGATATATTTTAATGATCTTGAAGACCGGATGTTATTCATTATACAATCTATAGAAATATGTAGAGAAACTCAGGCTTCTTTACTGGATCTATATTTCTCGAACAATGATTTAAAAATGAATGAAATCATGAAACGGCTGACTGTAGTCACAACGATATTTATCCCTTTAACTTTTGTTGTGGGCGTTTGGGGTATGAACTTTAAGTCAATGCCGGAACTGGAATGGCAATATGGATACCTAATGGCATGGGGATTAATGGGGATTATCGTTATCGGAGTGTGGTGGTACATAAAAAAACAACACTGGTATTAAAGCCTGTCTAAATTTTGCACGGATCGAGTTTAATATTTTTTGAGAATGCTTTCTGTTTTTGAAATGGGGAGATTCAGTAAATAGTATAAAATTAGCCAACTAATTCATACACAAAGTTTTG
>NZ_CEWDCG010000070.1:0-13339 GCF_982436375.1 Coprobacter sp.
ATATTATATATGTTTTATAACAGAATTGTTATCTTTGCACACAAATTAAAAAATCTATTTATTACAACATGGCGAATGTGATAAAGTTAAAAAAAGGCTTGGATATACCTTTGGAAGGAAAGCCGGTCAAAGAGGTCGTTGATGCTCCGAGAAGCGAGTATTATGCTCTTATTCCGGATGACTTTCACGGGGTAATTCCTAAGGTAATTGTGAAAGCCGGTGATCATGTAGATGCGGGAACACCGTTGATGTATGATAAAAATCGCCCGGAAGTGAAGTTTGTTTCTCCAGTAAGCGGAGAAGTCGTAGCAATAAACCGGGGAGAACGACGTAAAGTGCTGGATATAACGATAAAGTCTGATAATGAACAGACTTATGTCGATTTTGGAAAAGTTGATTTGACGAAACTCTCGGGAGAACAAGTGAAAGAATTTGTTCTCAATGCCGGATTGTTTCCGTTCATTAAGCAGCGTCCTTATGATATAATCGCCAATCCGGAAGTATCTCCTCGTGATATTTTTGTTTCAGCTTGGGATTCTGCCCCTTTAGCCCCTGACTTTGCTTTTGTATCGAAGGGTGAAGAGAAAAATTTTCAAGCAGGATTGGACGCATTGAAGAAGATGACGGCAGGAAAGGTTTATGTAGGTATGTCAGTTCAAAATACGGTTGATATATCTGGGGTAGAAACTGTTCTCTTTGAAGGACCGCATCCTGCCGGGAATGTCGGAGTACAGATTCAGCATATTGCACCTATCAACAAAGGTGAAGTCGTTTGGACACTAAGTGCTTTTGACGTATTGTTGATAGGTCGGTTTTTTAATACCGGGAAAGTCGATTTTTCCCGAATCGTTGCCGTGACGGGATCGGAGATTGTTAAACCGATATATGTGCGTACTGTTGCCGGAGCTCGCTTAGACAGTATATTGGGAAATAACGTCAAAAAAAGTAATTATAATCAACGTTTTATAAGCGGGAATGTCCTTACGGGAGTAAAGGTCGATCCAATGGGGTATTTACGAATGCCTCATAGCCAGTTGACCGTTATACCTGAAGGCGATGATTGTAATGAATTTTTCGGATGGGCGACTCCCGGACTTGATAAATATAGTGTAAGCCACAGTTATTTTACATGGTTGTTGGGACGAAAAAAAGAGTATGCTTTGGATGCTCGTCTGCATGGTGGTGAACGGGCTATTATTATGTCGGGGGAGTATGATAAGGTGTTCCCGATGGATATTTTACCGGAGTTTCTGATTAAGGCGGTTATTGCTTTTGATATTGATAAAATGGAAAATCTTGGTATTTATGAGGTTGCTCCCGAAGATTTTGCATTATGTGAATTTGTTGACACATCGAAACTCGAAATTCAGAAAATTATCCGTAACGGACTCGATCAGTTAATGAAAGAGATGAATTAAGCAGACATAAACCTATTTAAATAAAACTCACATTGAAAGCTTTAAGAAATTATATCAATAGAATTAAACCTAATTTTGAACCGGGCGGGAAGTTTTCGATGTTTCAATCTGTCTTTGAAGGGTTTGAAACATTCCTTTTTGTCCCGAATACAACGTCAAAATCAGGTGTGCATATTCATGACAGCATCGATACGAAACGTACCATGACTGTAGTGATTATTGCTTTACTTCCGGCTCTGTTATTCGGAATGTATAATGTCGGTTATCAACATTATTTGGCGATAGGAGAGTTAGCTCAGACCGGATTTTGGATGACTTTCCTTTTCGGATTTTTAGCCGTACTTCCTAAGATTATCGTTTCTTATGTCGTCGGATTAGGAATCGAATTTGCGGTAGCACAAATGCGAGGACATGAAATTCAGGAAGGTTTTTTGGTTTCGGGGATTCTTATTCCGATGATTGTTCCTATCGACACTCCATTATGGATGATTGCAGTCGCTACGGCTTTTGCAGTTATTTTTGCTAAGGAAGTGTTCGGCGGAACAGGAATGAATGTATTTAATGTTGCTTTGATTACCCGGGCATTCCTTTTCTTCGCTTATCCTTCCAAGATGTCAGGTGATTCTGTTTTTGTTCGTACTTCCGATACATTCGGTTTAGGAGCTGGTCAAGTTGTAGAGGGTTTTTCCGGAGCAACTCCGTTGGGGCAGGTTGCAACATATACGGCGGCCAATGGTGATCTTACGTTAGTGAATATTTTGGGAGAAAAAATTTCTACTTTAGATTCTTTTTTAGGCCTTATTCCCGGTTCTATCGGAGAGACTTCTACGTTGGCTATTTTGATCGGTGCGGCGATTCTTCTTTTTACAGGAATAGCCAATTGGCGGATCATGTTTTCTGTTTTTGTAGGAGGCTTGTTTATGGGATATATTGCGAATCTTTTTGCTTCACCGACATATCCCGGCTCATTCCTTTCTCCATTGGATCAGATTTGTCTCGGCGGATTTGCTTTTGCTGCTGTGTTTATGGCTACCGATCCGGTAACAGGAGCACGTACGACATTAGGAAAATATATATACGGTTTTTTGATCGGGGTTATTGCTATAATTATTCGTGTATATAATAATGGTTATCCAGAAGGAGCTATGTTGGCAGTATTGCTGATGAATGTTTTCGCTCCTTTGATTGATTATTTCGTTGTGGAAGCGAATATGAAAAAGAGATTGAAAAGAGCTAAAACTAACGCATAAAAAAGAGAATCATGAACAAGCAGAGTAATGTATATACAATAATATATGCTTCGGTGATGGTGATCGTTGTTGCCGCCGTATTAGCTTATACAGCTTTATTGCTGAAAGAACCGCAGACTAAAAATGTGGAAATTGATAAAATGAAACAGATCTTGAGTTCGGTGAATATTGCATCCGATGCGACAAATGCTCAGGAACTGTATAAAAAGTATATAGTAAACACGTATGTCATCAATGCCGATGGAGAAAAAATCGATGGAGTAAATGCATTTGACGTAAATACGGCTAATCAGGTGAAAAAGGCCTCATCGGATAGAGAGTTGCCGGTTTTTGTCTGTAGATTGGAAGATGGTTCTGAAAAATATGTTATTCCGATGAATGGCGCTGGATTGTGGGGGCCTATCTGGGGATATGTTTCTGTCGATAAAGATGGAAATACCATTTATGGAGCTTATTTTGCACATCAGGGCGAAACTCCGGGATTGGGCGCTGAGATTGAGAAACCTATGTTTTCAGATCAGTATAAAGGTAAGCATTTATTTATTGACGGTGAATTTAAGTCGATTGCTGTAGAGAAAAAAGGACAGAAACCTGTCGATGGGGCTGAATATGTAGATGCTATCTCCGGGGGAACGATTACGAGTAAAGGTGTACAAGATATGATGAAAAATAGTCTTGAACCATATCAGAATTTTTTTAAGTCATTAAAATAAGTGGAGAAATAGATATGTTATCCAAGAAAAATAAAGAAATCCTTTTAGGTCCGCTCTCCAAAAATAATCCGGTCATAGTACAGATATTGGGTATCTGTTCGGCTTTGGCTGTAACGGCAAAATTGGAGCCGGCTTTTGTTATGGCAATTTCTGTAACGGCTGTTGTCGCTTTTGCTAATGTGATAATCTCGTTGTTACGCAATACGATTCCTAACAGTATTCGTATTATTGTTCAATTGGTTGTTGTCGCTGCGTTGGTGATCATTGTCGATCAGGTGTTGAAAGCTTATGCTTATGATGTAAGCAAGCAGCTTTCGGTGTTTGTAGGATTAATTATAACCAACTGTATATTGATGGGACGTCTTGAGGCATTTGCGTTGGGGCATGGCCCGTGGGAATCTTTTCTTGACGGAATAGGCAATGGTATCGGTTACGGACTGATCCTTGTTATTGTGGCTTTTTTTCGTGAGTTGTTAGGTTCTGGTACTCTCTGGGGCTATCAAGTCGTTCCTGACATATTTTATAAATGGGGTTATGAAAATAACGGGTTGATGATATTACCTCCGATGGCATTGATTACGGTAGCATGTATTATTTGGATACATCGTTCCCGAAATAAAGATTTGCAGGAGAAGTAACACATAATTAATGCAGTAGAAAATGGAAAATTTGAATTTATTTATTCGGTCTATATTCATAGACAATATGATATTCGCCTACTTTTTAGGTATGTGTTCTTATCTGGCGGTTTCTAAAAATGTGAAAACGGCGATAGGTTTGGGTATTGCAGTGACATTTGTTTTGGCAATTACCCTTCCTGTGAATTATTTGCTTGAAAACTATATATTGAAATCGGGTGCTCTTTCTTGGTTGGGAGAGGAGTATAAAGGTGTTGATCTGAGTTTCTTAAGCCTAATTTTGTTTATTGCTGTTATTGCCTCTATGGTACAGTTGGTAGAAATGGTAGTTGAGAAATACTCTCCCTCTCTATATGCTTCGCTAGGTATATTTTTACCTTTAATTGCCGTAAATTGCGCGATTCTTGGAGGATCGTTATTTATGCAACAGCGTGAATTTCCGAATGTAGGTACAGCTACCGTGTATGGTATCGGTTCTGGTATCGGTTGGATGCTTGCAATTGTAGGAATTGCAGCAATTCGTGAAAAACTGGCATATTCGAATGTTCCGGCTCCTCTTCGGGGTATTGGTATTACTTTTATTATAACCGGACTGATGGGGATTGCTTTCATGAGTTTTCTGGGGATTAAACTTTAATTGTATTCTAAAATTATAAACGATGATCGAATTAATGATGAGTAATCTCACTATATTGGCAGCAGTTGTAATCTTTTTAATATTAACTCTTTTGCTTGTTGCAATATTATTGTTTGCCAAAGCTAAGTTGACTCCTTCCGGAGAATTGAAGATACGTATTAACGGGGAGCGGGAGGTGATTACTTCTGCCGGTTCTACGCTGTTATCTTCTTTGGCTGCGAATAAGATATTTTTACCTTCTGCTTGCGGCGGTGGTGGAAGTTGTGGCATGTGTCGCTGTCAGGTAGAAGAAGGCGGTGGCGAAATTCTTCCTACAGAGGTGGGCTTTTTTACCCGAAAACAGATTAAAGATCATTATCGCTTGGCATGTCAGGTAAAAGTGAAAAATGATTTGGAAATAAAAATACCGCAATCAATATTGGGTATTAAGAAATGGGAATGTGAAGTCGTTTCGAATAACAATGTGGCATCCTTTATTAAGGAGTTTGTCGTTCGTCTGCCTGAAGGAGAAACATTGAATTTTCAGCCCGGTAGTTATATTCAGATTGATGTTCCTAAATACGATATTAAGTTTGCGGATATGGATATTGATGACAAATATCGTGATGAATGGGATAAATTTAAGATGTGGGGATTAGTTTGTAAAAACGATGAGGAAACTTATCGGGCTTACTCTATGGCGAATCATCCGGCAGAGGGCAATATCGTTATGCTAAATATTCGTATTGCAACACCGCCGTTCGATCGAAATACCGGAACATGGGCGGCTGGTATTAAACCGGGTATCTGTTCTTCTTACATCTTTTCGCGTAAACCCGGAGATAAAGTTACGGTTTCAGGACCTTATGGTGAATTTCATATTTTGAATACAAAGAGAGAAATGTTATATATTGGTGGAGGAGCTGGTATGGCGCCATTGCGTTCGCATTTGCTGCATCTGTTTAAGACATTGAAGACAACGGATCGCAAGATATCATATTGGTATGGAGCTCGTTCTCGCCGTGAGATTTTCTATGAAGAAGATTTTAGAGCTATCGAACGTGATTTTCCGAACTTCTCTTTCCATATCGCTTTGTCCGACCCTCAGCCTGAAGACAATTGGACAGGGTATACCGGTTTTATTCATCAGGTTATTTATGATCATTATTTGAAAGATCATGATGCTCCTGAAGATATTGAATATTACATGTGTGGTCCTGGACCTATGGCTAATGCTGTGAAAAAAATGTTATGGGACTTAGGAGTTCCTCGAGAAATGCTGATGTATGATGATTTTGGTGCGTAATTGTAAATGAAATATATCAGATACCCGGAGGTTTGCTTCGGGTATTTTTTTTGTGTTTGTTTTATGGTTGTTAAATTCGAATTTTGACCGAATAGGGGAATAATAAATATGATAGACAAAGGAGTTATTTAAAAAGTCGGAAAGTCCCTTTTTGTTATTTATAGTTTAAAAGTAAAAGGCGTGAAATCATCCTTATGCTTTGATAGAAAAAAGAAATAACCTCAGGTTTATTGAATGATATTTTATTAAAAACTTGCAAATTGTATGTTAAGAAACAAAGAGCAGAGGGAATAGCCTCTTATTAAGGGCAGTTTAAAAGCTACACGGACAAAGTTTGAGAAAAATTCATGTAAATACTCGGTTCTCTTTTCGATAAGGGATAAAAAGGGAGTGTGATGGTATTGAACTTATGCCAATAGATTCGAAAATTGTATTAACAGTATTGCAACCAAACGACACTCCTGCCCCTTTCAATAAGAGAACTTACTGATAACCGTCAACAACATTGTTATAGGCTGTAAGAAAACGCAAAAATAATCCGATAACGTTTTTCTTATTAAAAAATTTAAACTGACTCTAAGAAGATATTGCCTTGTCGAAGACTATTTTTTCACTTGTAATGCAGATAATATTTTAGAAAAAATCTCAGTATTGTCCTGTACTCCTCTGAATAATTGAGCTTGTGGCCCGTATGCATATACCGGAACCATAATAGGACTATGTCCGCTGGTTGCGAAATGAGCTTTAATAGATCCTTTTTCTATGTTTCCATTACTTAAAGACATGCCACCGGTTTCATGATCTGCTGTAATGATAACTAAAGTTTCTCCATTTTTATCGGCGAACTTTAAAGCTTCTTCTACAGCTTTATCAAAATCGAGAACTTCTCGGATCACATTTTCAATAACATTATTATGACTTGCCCAGTCGATTTGTGCTCCCTCTACCATCAGGAAAAATCCTTTTTTTGATTTGTTAGATAAGAATTTGATAGCTTGGGCCGTTGTTTCTTTAAGATAGTTCGGGTTACGGCCTTCGCTGATGAATTTGGCATTCATGTCATCACATATCAAGGCGATTTTTTCTGCTTCCATTGATAAGGGTAGATTTTTATAATCATGCAGTACTTTAAAATTTTTCTTTTTTAGTGCGTCTAATTTTTCTGTATTGTTTTTTTCAAAATCTTTTACACTACTTCCGGCAATGAATAATGCTTTAGTATTGACCAAATCTTCTAATATCTCTTTAGTCATATTTCGCTTGATCTGATGTGCGTAAAATGCCGATGGCGTAGCACCTGTTATTTTATCGGTAGTTACAATTCCTGTTGCATATCCGAGAGGGGACAAAATTTCTGTCATGTTCGGTAACTTATTGCCTAAAGAATCTACACCAATACATCCGTTTTTAGTTTTTTCCCCTGTTGCGTATGCTGTTCCTGAAGCTGCAGAATCAGTAATGAAATCACTGAGAGAGAATGTTTTTATTAAACCGATGTTTTTCAAATTAAAGATTGTCAATGTATTGTGATTTGCATACATTCCGGCCGATGCTTGAGCTAATCCCATGCCGTCTCCTATCAGTAAAATTACATTTTTAACAGGTTTATTTAAACCGTCATTTTTATAATTGGGTTTATAATCTGTGTGAAATTCCGTATTTTGGTATGAAGAAGGAGCTTTTGTCTTTTCTTTATTTTGTGAGAAAGCTACGGTTACACAAAAAAAGACAAATAAAAAAGAGAAAATTTTGTTTTTCATAATGGATTAACTAAAAGTGTTTATTTTAATTTTGATGTAAGCAAAGTTAATAAGTAAAAAACAAGTTTGTTATTAACGCGCTGTTAATTATTTACTACAAATGGATTAAATTATACATTCACAACGTTGGGGAATCGTTGGTTATGTGTTAGAAAAAAGAAGATAATATCTTATCTTTTGTTATATTTGTGTACTTATTTAAAAGATTGGTAAATTAAGATAGATTCATGAACCGAAAAATATTCTTTTCTCTATTAGTCGGTGTTTCGGTAATAGCCGAGACCGCTTTTGCTCAGATTTCCGGAGGTATAGATGATGCAATGATGCAAGGAATAAAAAACGCTTATAAAAATACATCGGCAGACAAGGCTATACGTAATGCATTAAATGCTAATAGCATACAGAAGTTGGCTGTAAGTGCGGATCAGAAGGATGTTATAGATGGATATTTTTCTGATCGGGTATATTCCCGTGGAGTTACTGATCAAAAAGCATCGGGGCGGTGTTGGCTATTTACCGGATTGAATGTATTTCGGGCGAAGATGATAGATAAATATAAATTACCGGAATTTGAGTTTTCCCAGAATTATAATTTTTTTTACGATCAGTTGGAGAAGGCTAATTTGTTTCTTCAAGGAGTTATCGATACACGTCAGAAGCCGATGTCTGATCAAATGGTCGAATGGTTGTTTAAGAATCCGTTGAGTGATGGAGGACAGTTTACCGGAATATCTGATATTATAGGTAAATATGGAGTTGTTCCGAAAGAAGTTATGAATGAAACATTTGCCAGCAATAATACTTCGCAAATGGCTTCTCTGCTGAAACTTAAATTACGGGAATATGGTTTGCAACTTCGTGAATTACCTGTTCAGACAGATATGGAGGATATAAAAAGAATAAAAACTGAGATGTTGGGCACTGTGTATCGAATGTTAGTGTTAAATCTCGGAGAACCGCCGCTTGAGTTTACTTGGACAAGAAAAGATATAAATGGAAAACCAGTGGAGACTAAACAATATACGTCGAAGTCATTTTATAATGAATATATAGGAAAAGATTTGACAAACGGTTATGTTATGTTAATGAATGACCCGACACGGGAATATTATAAGTTGTATGAAATAGATTATGACCGTCACATGTATGATGGTTATAATTGGAGATATGTAAATCTTCCAGTAGAAGATATAAAGAAAATGGCGATAGCATCTATAAAAGATAGTACGGCAATGTATTTTTCTTGTGATGTGACAAAGTTTTTAAATCGGGATAAAGGAACTTTGGATTTGAATAATTATGATTATGAATCATTGATGGGTACTACTTTCGGAATGAATAAAAAACAGCGTGTGCAATCTTTTGCGAGCGGCTCTTCACATGCGATGACTTTAGTTGCCGTAGATCTGGATGATTCGGGGAACCCGATAAAATGGTTATTGGAAAATAGTTGGGGGGCAACTAATGGATATAAAGGACATTTGATAATGACTGATCGTTGGTTTGATGAGTATATGTTCCGCCTTGTTGTAGAAAAAAAATATGTTCCTAAGAAAATATTGAATATTCTGAGTCAAACTCCGGTACGTTTACCGGCTTGGGATCCGATGTTTGCTCCAGAAAAGTAATGAACTGTATGAATATGGATACGATTCGTTGGGGAATTATAGGTTGTGGAGATGTCTGTGAAAAGAAAAGCGGACCGGCATTTTATAAAATAGAGCATTCTGAGCTGAACGCTGTAATGAGGCGGGATGCTGTAAAGGTCAAGGATTTTGCTCTCAGGCATCATGTTCAGAAATATTATACCGATGTTCAGGATATAATTTCTGATCCGGATATAGATGCGATATATGTCGCTACACCGCCGAATACGCATAAAGAATATTCTATAAAGGCAATGCGTGCAGGCAAGCCCGTGTATGTGGAGAAACCGATGGCGATGAGTTATGAAGAATGCCGTGAAATGATCGTGGTCGCTCGAGAAACCGGACAAAAGCTTTTTCCTGCGTTTTATCGTCGTGCATTACCATATTTTATTCAAATAAAGTCTTTATTAGAAAAACAAGCTATCGGGGATATTCTTTTGGTTACAGTTTCTCTTAATAAGACTCCGTTAGAGTCGGATCTCATTTCGGATAAACATTCTTGGCGAGTAGATCGGCAAATTGCAGGTGAAGGATATTTTTATGATCTGGCTCCTCATACGTTCGATATTCTCGATTTTCTTTTGGGGGAGATTGTGGATGCAAAAGGTTTCTCCGCTAATCTTGCCGGTTTTTATGAGGTGAAAGATACTTTTTCTGCTTCTTTTTATTTTAAGTCGGGAATAATAGGTTCAGGGCATTGGTGCTTTGCCGTTGCCTCGAATATGGAACGGGATATAGTAGAAATCATCGGTACGAAAGGGAAAATTGTTTTTGCAACATTTTCTTTTGCACCTATACGGTTAGAAACAGATTCTGGTGCCAAAGTTTTTGAGTTTATTCTTCCGGAGCATATCGAACAACCTTTGATTCAGAAAGTTGTAGATGAATTAAGGGGAGTCGGTAGTTCTCCTTCGACAGATGAAAGCGGAGCACGTACCGCTAGGGTGATGGATTGGATTTTAAAAGGAAAATGATGTCCTGATTAAAAGATCGGGACTATTGTTTTTTCTGTACTATTATCGTTTGACAATAAGTATAGATACGGTTGAGAAGTTGCTGAAAGATATATGCGATTAAAATACTTGTCAACAAATATAAGATTCCGATTGGTACTCCTAGATTTTGTTCTACGATTTTTTCTTCACCAATTAGGCCGAAAAAAGTTCCTCGTATAAATGAATGAATAGCAAACAGGTAAAAAGATATTTTACCCATAAATTCCCAGAATGATTTGATCGGAAAGTTTCGGAAAAGGGGAATGAATGCTAAAGGGTACAAAAGAGATGAAAATAACCAAAAATACGCATTGATATTACTACATAAAAATAGTATCATTAATATAATGGGAATTGAAGGTTTGCATGTAGTAACGGGTTTTTTAGCATAATAAATGCCTAAACAGAATATAGGCAACCATCCTATGCTATTGTATCGTAAGCGGAATAAGATATTTTCCCATCCCCAAAATATAGTTATTGCTTGTATAAACAATGCCGATAAACTTATTATAAGCAGAAACCGGTTACTTTTTTTATGTAATAAGAAAATATATATAATATATAATATATAATTGGAGTATAGCTCCGAAAAACCACCATGGACCGCTAACGACAAATTCTTTACCGGGAATCAATGTTTGTGTGAATGTTATAATGGATAAATATTCTCCGATGTGATCGGTCAGCGTTTCCCATAGGTCATTCCCATATTTTATCATTTTGACGAGTACAGAGAGCGGTATTAGCGGTATTATGACTTTCCAGAAACGTAATATTCTTTTCCAGATGAAATGTATTTTCTCTATATTGGAAAATTCTTTAGACGAATATTTTATCGTTAATCCATATCCGCTGAGAAATATAAATAAAGCGACTCCGTAATGTCCGAAAAAAGAAAAAAAGTCGGTGAAAAGGGAAGTGATGCTTATCGGTGAAAAGGAATCTATAACGGATTTAAGGTAATAATTGGTATTTTCGATGTTGAAAAAAAATTCATTTTCAATAGGGGCTTGGGTTTAATACATGATAAAAGTTATGTAAAACAATCAAAAGAATAGCCATTCCTTTGAATCGATTCGTGTCGTTGCATGATATAGGAGAAATAAGCATTTGTAATTTGTTATAAAGGCTAAGAAAAGAAAAGCATGAAAAACTGTTTTTTCATGCTTTTAATAGAAGTGACCCCGACAGGACTCAAACCTGTGACCTTCAGAACCGGAATCTGACGTTCTATTCACTAAACTACGGGGCCAAATGCGTGGCAAAAGTAAGAAATATTTGTAGCTTTGCAAAAAGTTTTTACGAAAAGTTTTTAATGCCTATGGATGTTCGTATAGAGAAAAGTTGGAAAGACCGGTTACAGAATGAATTTGATAAACCGTACTTTGAGCAACTTACTGATTTTGTTCGTCGCGAGTATAGAACTTCAACTGTATATCCTCCTGGAAATCAGATGTTCAGAGCTTTTGATATCTGTCCTTTTGATAAGGTAAAAGTTGTTATTTTAGGGCAAGATCCTTATCATGAACCGCGTCAGGCGCATGGGTTATGTTTTTCGGTGAACGATGGTATTCCTTTTCCGCCTTCTCTTCTCAATATTTTTAAAGAGATTGAGTCTGATCTTGGTATTCCTATGCCCAAAAGCGGAGATTTGACTCGTTGGGCTGATCAAGGTGTTTTGCTTTTAAATGCAACGTTAACAGTGAGAGCACATCAAGCAGGCTCTCATCAGAATAAGGGTTGGGAGCAGTTTACGGATGCCGTTATTCATCGATTGGCAGAAGAGCGAGAACACCTTGTCTTTATTTTGTGGGGATCATATGCACAACGTAAAGGGGATTTTATCGATCGTTCGAAGCATTTGGTTTTAAAATCTCCTCACCCGTCTCCTTTGTCTGCGCATAGAGGCTTTTTCGGTAATGGGCATTTTAGTAAGGCAAATGCATACCTAAAAGAGTATGGAATAGAGCCTATTCAATGGTAATAAAAATGGGAGAGATGGATATAAATATAGAAGAAAGGGTGCAGAAGGCCGTAGATCTTTTTAAGAGCGGGTATAATTGTTCTCAATCGGTTTTTCTCGCTTACAATGATCTTTTTGCTATCGAAGATACTTTGGCTGCTACATTGTTAGCTCCATTGGGTGGAGGTATGGGACGTCTGAGAGAGGTTTGCGGTGCTGTTTCGGCATCTTTTATGATAATCGGTCTTAAATATCCTGCGAATGATCCGAATGATAAGCCTGCAAAGACCCGTAATTATACTGCAGTTCAGGAACTGGCTGCTGAGTTCAGGAAGAAAAACGGATCGATTGTTTGTCGGGAGTTGTTGGGTTTAGTTCAAAAACAGGATGATCCTGAGCCTTCAGATCGCACGGAAGCGTATTATAAGCGTCGTCCTTGTGCCGATTATGTGGCAGTTGCAGCGCGTATTGTCGGGGAAAAATTGAAGAGTGAATAGCAGATATAATTAGAGAATAAATGCACCAGGAGTTATAAAGTTACATTATTGCCCTTGGTGCATTTTTATTATTATAGATTATTATGATGCTTATAGTCTTGTATTGATTTTTGATACTCTTTCCATGTATTATATTGTTCTTCGGTTAGTATCTTTTTAAGCTTTTTCTCTCTTTTCCGAGTCTCTTTTTTCAGTTTCTCAGGATTCTGTAGCGGTTGGGGATGGGGTCGCATCGGTACTTCATTAAAAAAATTTCTCATAGGGGGACGATCGGGAAATTTATCCTGATTTCTGTCAGGCATAGGAGGAGGCATTATTCCTTGTCTGTTTTTTCGTTGGACATCGATCGATTTTGCCTCTTTCAAATTTAGTTTGAATATTTTTTTGAATTGTTTTTCCGACAGTTGCAGAAGTTTGTCCATCTGTTCAGTCTTTTTCCTGGCTGTTAATTCAGGTGATAGTCGTTCTTGTGGAAAGCCTCTTTTTTCAAATGTTTGAGCTGCAATATCGGTTATGATATTACAGCAAAAC
>NZ_CEWDCG010000071.1:0-13227 GCF_982436375.1 Coprobacter sp.
CCTAGCAACTTGAAAGAAGGTTTGGCTAAAGCCGAAGCTGAAGCATTGAAAAAACAATTAGAAGAAGCTGGAGCTGAAGTTGAACTTAAATAGTATTTCCTGATATTCAGGTACTTTGGTAAAGAGTCCTCAGTGAGAGGCCTCTTTACCTTTTTGTGTATATATTTTAAATTAAGTTCAATTAATTCCATTTAATAAATGTCTTCAAATATTGGTAAACAACGGGTAAATTTTGCTTCAATTAAGAGTCCGCTACAATATCCGGATTTTCTTGAAGTTCAATTGAAGTCATTTCAAGACTTTCTTCAACTTGATACACCCCCCGAAAAACGAAAAAATGAGGGATTGTATAAGGTATTTGCAGAAAACTTTCCTATTGCAGATACTCGTAACAATTTTGTCCTCGAATTTTTGGATTATTATATTGATCCGCCTAGATATACAATAGATGAGTGTATAGAGAGAGGGTTAACTTACAGTGTACCTTTAAAGGCAAAACTGAAGTTATATTGTACAGATCCCGATCACGAAGATTTCGATACTGTGATACAGGATGTGTATTTGGGCCCTATTCCGTACATGACTGCTAAAGGTACATTTGTTATTAATGGAGCCGAACGTGTTGTCGTATCTCAGTTGCATCGGTCTCCCGGTGTATTTTTCGGACAAAGTACGCATGCGAACGGAACCAAATTGTATTCGGCCAGAATCATCCCTTTTAAAGGTTCTTGGATCGAATTTGCAACCGATATCAATAATGTGATGTATGCTTATATCGATCGGAAGAAAAAATTGCCCGTAACTACTTTATTGCGTGCAATCGGTTTCGAGAGCGATAAGGATATCCTTGAGATTTTCGGTTTGGCAGAAGAAATAAAGGTTAATAAGACCAATCTGAAGAAAGCTTTGGGGCGTCGTTTGGCTGCCCGCGTGTTGAAGACATGGGTCGAAGACTTTGTGGATGAAGATACCGGTGAGGTGGTGTCTATTGAACGTAATGAAGTTGTTATAGATCGTGAGACCGTTCTCGAAGAGAGTCACATAGAAGAGATTCTTGAATCTGGTGTTCAAAATATATTGTTGCACAAGGAAGAACGGAATCTGTCTGATTATTCGATTATTTACAACACTCTTCAGAAAGACTCCAGTAATTCTGAAAAAGAGGCTGTATTATATATATATCGTCAGCTTCGCAATGCAGAACCTGCAGATGATGCGAGTGCACGCGAAGTGATTACAAATCTGTTTTTCTCTGAGAAGAGATATGATTTGGGTGAGGTGGGACGTTATCGGATCAATAAAAAATTGAATCTTTCTACTTCGCCTGATGTAAAAGTCTTGACAAAAGAAGATATTATCGAAATTATCAAATATCTGATAGAGTTGATAAATTCGAAAACCGATGTAGATGACATCGACCATTTAAGTAATCGTCGTGTACGTACTGTCGGAGAACAGCTTTATAACCAATTCGGTGTCGGTTTGGCTCGTATGTCACGTACGATTCGTGAACGGATGAATGTACGGGATAATGAGGTATTTACTCCGATCGACTTGATTAATGCCAAGACAATCTCTTCGGTAATTAATACATTCTTCGGGACGAATGCATTATCACAATTTATGGACCAAACCAACCCGCTGGCCGAAATGACTCATAAGCGTCGTATGTCGGCTTTAGGTCCTGGTGGTTTGTCTCGTGAGCGTGCCGGGTTCGAGGTTCGTGACGTTCATTATACTCATTATGGACGCCTTTGTCCTATTGAAACTCCAGAAGGTCCGAATATCGGTCTTATCTCTTCTCTTTGCGTATATGCAAAGATCAATGATCTCGGATTTATCGAAACTCCTTATCGGAAAGTAGAAAACGGGAAAGTGGATTTGTCCGATAACGGTATTGTCTATTTGACGGCTGAAGTGGAAGAAGGACATATTATTGCACAGGGTAATGCGCCTTTGGATGATGACGGAAAATTTGTCCGTTCACGTGTAAAAGCCCGTTTGAATGCAGATTTCCCTGTGGTAGCTCCGGAAGAAGTTTCGTTGATGGACGTTTCTCCTACACAGATTGCTTCTATTGCTGCATCTTTAATACCGTTCCTTGAACATGATGATGCTAACCGTGCATTGATGGGATCTAACATGATGCGTCAGGCCGTACCTTTGCTTCGTACAGAAGCTCCTATCGTAGGTACAGGTCTTGAAGGTCAATTGATACGAGACTCTCGTACGCAGATTACAGCTGAAGGAGCAGGGGTGATCGAATTTGTCGATGCTACTACGATACGTATTCGTTATGATCGTACTGAAGACGAGGAATTCGTTAGTTTCGAAGATGCGGTTAAAGAATATACAATACCGAAGTTCCGTAAGACAAATCAGAGTACAACTGTCGATTTGCGTCCGATTTGTCATAAGGGAGATCGTGTGGTTACCGGCCAGATTCTTACAGAAGGGTATTCTACCGAAAACGGAGAATTGGCTTTGGGCAAGAATTTGAAAGTGGCTTTCATGCCTTGGAAAGGATATAATTATGAGGATGCTATCGTGTTGAACGAACGTGTTGTTCGTGAAGATATATTGACATCGGTACACGTTGATGAATATTCTCTTGAAGTCCGTGAAACGAAACGTGGTATGGAAGAACTTACTTCGGATATCCCGAACGTAAGTGAAGATGCCACTAAGGATTTGGATGAGCGTGGTATTATCCGTATCGGAGCTCATGTCGGTCCCGGAGATATAATGATTGGTAAGATTACACCTAAAGGTGAATCTGATCCTTCACCAGAAGAAAAACTTTTACGTGCGATATTCGGAGATAAAGCCGGAGATGTGAAAGATGCGTCATTGAAAGCTACACCATCCTTAAAGGGTGTGGTGATCGGAACTAATCTTTTCTCTCGTGCCATCAAGAAACGTAAATCTAAATTGAGTGATAAAGCTATCTTGCCTAAACTTGATGAAGAGTATGAAGTAAAGCAGGCGGCTCTTAAAGATTTATTGATCGAAAAATTGATGGTTCTGACTAACGGTAAGACTTCTCAAGGTGTGAAAGATTATTTAGGAACTGAGGTTATCGCAAAAGGTGCTAAATTTTCTCAGAAAGCATTGTCTGAGATAGATTATACATCGATCCAAGTTAGTAAGTGGACTACAGATCCGGCTAAAAATGATCTGATCCGTGCAACTATTATGAATTACCTGAAGAAATATAAAGAAATCGATGCTGAATTACGCCGTCGTAAATTTGATATTTCTATCGGAGATGAACTCCCTTCAGGTATTGTTCAGTTGGCAAAAGTTTATATTGCAAAGAAACGTAAGATTAGCGTAGGGGATAAGATGGCCGGACGTCATGGTAATAAAGGTATCGTGTCACGTGTTGTACGTCAGGAAGATATGCCGTTCCTTGAAGACGGTACTCCGGTGGATATCGTATTGAACCCTTTGGGTGTGCCATCTCGTATGAACTTAGGTCAGATTTTTGAGACTGTTTTAGGATGGGCAGGTATGAAATTAGGTGAGAAATTTGCAACCCCGATTTTTGATGGTGCGAGTCTTGATGATTTGAATGAGTGGACGGATAAAGCCGGATTGCCTCGTTATGGAAAATCTTATTTATATGACGGTCATACCGGAGAACGTTTTGACCAACCGGCTACAGTGGGTGTCATATATATGCTGAAGCTCGGTCATATGGTAGAGGATAAGATGCATGCCCGTTCCATCGGACCGTACTCTCTGATTACTCAGCAACCGTTGGGAGGTAAAGCTCAGTTTGGTGGTCAGCGTTTCGGGGAAATGGAGGTTTGGGCATTGGAAGCATTCGGGGCAGCTCATATACTTCAGGAAATTCTGACTGTTAAATCTGATGATGTTGTAGGTCGGTCGAAGGCTTATGAAGCTATTGTCAAGGGCGAACCGATGCCGACTCCGGGTATTCCTGAGTCTCTCAATGTATTGTTACATGAGTTGAGAGGTCTTGGTCTTAGTATCACTTTAGAATAATAAAATAGAAGCAGCGATCCTCCGTCTGTAAAGAGCGGAGGCGCTTCAATTCTGATAACGCTTTATAAATTAAATATATGGCTTTTAGAAAAGAGAACAAGATAAAGAGTAACTTTTCGAAGATTTCCATAGGTTTGGCTTCTCCGGAAGAAATTCTTGAAGGGTCGAGCGGTGAAGTCCTGAAACCAGAAACCATCAATTACCGTACATATAAACCTGAGCGGGACGGTTTGTTCTGTGAACGTATATTCGGACCGGTAAAAGATTATGAATGTCATTGTGGAAAATATAAACGTATACGTTACAAGGGCATTGTTTGTGATCGTTGTGGTGTAGAAGTTACGGAAAAGAAAGTACGCCGTGAGCGTATGGGGCATATTCAATTGGTCGTTCCTGTCGCTCATATTTGGTATTTCCGCTCTTTACCCAATAAGATCGGGTATTTGCTCGGGTTGCCGACTAAAAAGTTAGATGCAATTATATATTATGAACGGTATGTTGTGATACAACCGGGAGTAAAAGACGATTTAGCTGTGTATGATTTGCTTTCGGAAGAAGAATATTTGGATATTCTGGATTCTCTTCCTAAAGAAAATCAGATGTTGGATGATACAGATCCCAATAAGTTCATTGCGAAAATGGGAGCTGAGGCTATCTATGATCTTTTGGCACGTTTGGATTTGGACGAGCTTTCGTATGAATTGCGTCATCGTGCCAGCACAGATGGTTCTCAACAGCGTAAAAACGAAGCACTGAAACGTCTTCAAGTTGTAGAGTCTTTCCGGGCTTCAAAACAGCGTAATCGTCCTGAATGGATGATTCTGAAAGTCGTTCCG
Organism: Coprobacter sp.; assembly: GCF_982436375.1. NCBI lineage: Bacteria > Pseudomonadati > Bacteroidota > Bacteroidia > Bacteroidales > Barnesiellaceae > Coprobacter > Coprobacter sp. The sequence goes on from NZ_CEWDCG010000071.1 coordinate 4,848, forward strand.
GTTATTCCGCCGGAATTGCGTCCTCTTGTTCCTTTGGATGGAGGTCGTTTTGCGACTTCAGATTTGAATGATCTTTATCGTCGTGTAATCATCCGCAACAATCGTTTGAAACGTTTGATGGAGATTAAAGCTCCCGAAGTGATTTTACGAAACGAAAAACGTATGCTTCAGGAGGCGGTGGACTCTTTATTGGATAATTCCCGTAAGTCGAGTGCTGTAAAAACCGATGCCAATCGTCCGTTGAAATCTCTTTCTGACAGTTTAAAAGGGAAGCAAGGGCGTTTCCGTCAGAATTTGTTGGGAAAACGTGTCGATTATTCTGCGCGTTCGGTAATTGTTGTCGGACCTGAATTGAAAATGCACGAGTGCGGTCTTCCGAAGGATATGGCTGCAGAACTTTACAAGCCATTTGTTATTCGGAAACTGATCGAACGCGGTATTGTCAAGACCGTTAAATCTGCTAAAAAAATCGTTGACCGAAAAGAACCTGTCGTATGGGATATTTTGGAACATGTGATGAAAGGTCATCCCGTATTGCTGAACCGTGCTCCGACATTGCACCGTTTAGGTATTCAGGCTTTTCAGCCGAAAATGATCGAGGGAAAGGCTATTCAATTGCATCCGTTGGCATGTACGGCATTTAACGCCGACTTCGACGGTGACCAGATGGCCGTCCATTTACCTTTGGGAAATGAAGCTATTCTGGAGGCTCAAATGTTAATGTTGGGTGCTCATAATATTCTTAATCCTGCAAATGGAGCTCCTATTACAGTGCCGTCTCAGGATATGGTGCTCGGGTTGTATTATATTACAAAACTTCGTCCGGGTTCTTTGGGTGAAGGTTTGGTATTTTATGGACCGGAAGAGGCCGAGATAGCGTATAATGAAGGAAAAGTTTCCCTTCACGCTCCTGTAAAAGTCGTAGTAAAAGATTTGGATGAAAACGGGAATATTGTAGATATACTTCGTGAGACTTCTGTGGGTCGGGTTTTGGTAAATGAGAAAGTGCCTGTAGAAGTCGGATATATCAATGAAATTCTGACAAAGAAATCTTTACGTGGTATTATCGGTAAAGTAATTAAAGTTTGCGGTGTTGTTCGTGCAGCTCAATTCCTTGATGATATTAAGAATTTAGGATATCAGATGGCTTTCAAAGGAGGTTTGTCCTTTAACCTTGCCGATGTGATTATTCCGCCAGAAAAAGAAGCCTTGGTTAATGAAGGGTATGCTAACGTAGAGCAGATCATGGCGAATTATAACATGGGTTTCATCACTTATAATGAACGTTACAATCAGATTATCGATACATGGACTCATGTCAATTCGAAATTGTCGGATATTCTGATGAAACAATTGACAAATGATAATCAGGGATTTAACTCTGTATTCATGATGCTGGATTCTGGAGCTCGTGGTTCTAAAGAACAAATTCGTCAGCTTTCCGGTATGCGTGGTTTGATGGCAAAACCTCAAAAATCGGGGGCAGAAGGCGGACAGATTATCGAGAACCCTATTTTGGCGAACTTTAAGGAGGGATTATCTGTATTGGAATATTTTATTTCCACTCACGGTGCTCGTAAAGGTCTTGCTGATACGGCTTTGAAAACAGCAGATGCTGGATACTTGACCCGTCGTTTGGTCGATGTAGCTCATGACGTAATTATTCATGAAGAAGATTGCGGTACGTTAAGAGGACTTGTATGTACTGAATTGAAGAATAATGAAGAAACCGTCGCTTCTTTGGAAGAACGTATTTTGGGACGTGTTTCGGTACATGATATTCAACATCCGTTAACTGGAGAGATTTTGGTTCATGCCGGTGAAGAGATAACCGAGGATATTGCTAAGAAAATAAGTGATTCACCGATTGAACGTGTAGAAATTCGTTCGGTATTGACTTGCGAATCGAAAAAGGGCGTTTGTGCTAAGTGTTACGGACGTAACTTGGCTACAAATCGTTTGGTTCAAAAAGGTGAAGCTGTCGGTGTGATTGCTGCTCAGTCTATCGGTGAACCGGGAACACAGTTGACATTGCGTACATTCCATGTGGGTGGTATTGCTTCCAATATTGCAGCTGTATCGAATGTTACTTCACGTTATGACGGTATTCTCGAAATAGATGAACTTCGTACGGTAGATAGTATTGATGAAACCGGAAAGAAAGTGATGATTGTCGTAGGTCGTTTGGCTGAAATGCGTATTATCGATCCAAATACGAAAATCGTATTGACGACAACAAATATTCCTTACGGTTCTAAGCTTTACTTTAATAGTGGGGATACTCTTAAAAAAGGAGATGTCGTTTGCGAATGGGATCCGTTCAATGCCGTTATCGTTTCAGAAGCTACCGGTAAGGTTAAATTCGATAATGTAATCGAGGGTGTGACTTATAAAGTCGAATCGGACGAGCAAACAGGTCTTCGTGAAAAGATCATTATAGAATCTAAGGATAGAACCCGAGTTCCATCGGCTCTTATTCTGGATGAAAAAGGAGATGTAATTCGCTCCTATTCATTGCCTATGGGGGCTCACCTTATGGTTGATGAAGGTCAGGAGATAAAATCAGGGGATGTGTTTGTTAAGATTCCGCGTGCCGTAGGTAAAGCCGGAGATATTACCGGAGGTCTTCCTCGTGTTACCGAATTGTTTGAGGCTCGTAATCCGTCTAATCCTGCTGTCGTTTCTGAAATCGACGGAGAAGTTAATTTCGGAAAAGTAAAACGAGGTAATCGTGAAATTTCTGTAACTTCTAAAACCGGACAGGTTAAGAAATATTTAGTTCCTTTGTCAAAACAAATATTGGTACAAGAGAATGATTATGTCCGGGCCGGAACTCCGCTTTCGGACGGTGCTATTACTCCTTCTGATATTTTGGCGATAAAAGGACCGACTGCCGTTCAGGAATATATTGTTAATGAGGTTCAGGATGTGTATCGTTTGCAAGGTGTGAAAATCAATGATAAACACTTTGAAGTTATCGTCCGTCAAATGATGCGTAAAGTAATGGTGATAGATCCGGGTGATACTCGTTTCTTGGAACAACAGATTATCGATAAGCACGAATTTATGGAGGAAAATGATCGTATCTGGGGTAAAAAAGTGGTTATCGATGCCGGAGATTCTCAGACAATGAAACCTGGACAGATTGTGACTGCTCGTAAATTGAGAGATGAAAACTCTGCACTGAAACGTCGCGATTTACATTTGGTAGAAGTACGAGATGCTGTGCCTGCTACTTCTGAACAAATTTTGCAAGGTATTACTCGTGCGGCTCTTCAAACTTCCAGCTTTATGTCGGCTGCTTCGTTCCAGGAAACTACAAAAGTGTTGAATGAGGCTGCTATTAACGGTAAAGTAGATAAACTTGAAGGAATGAAGGAAAATGTAATTTGTGGACATCTGATTCCTGCCGGTACTGGTCAGCGTGAATTTGACAAATTGGTTGTCGGTTCTAAAGAAGAATTTGACCGAGTATTTGCTAATCGAAAAAATGTAACGGATTTTTAATCTTAGTTAGATTTCTAAATAAAAAGAGATGGCCTGAAAAATTTTCAGGCCATCTCTTTTTATTTTATTATGCTATGCAGTTCGTGTTATTGTCTTTTTTTTACAGAATCGTTCGCACTGCATTGTAATATCATAGCCTAACATTGCCCCTAATATAAAATCTTCTTCTGGAGAAAGTTTATTTAACGGTTTATCGATAAATGTCCGTACGGTTTCCAGGCAAGAACGTTTCCCGAAATATAAATTGACTTTATTTTGTACGACTTCTTGAATCAGATATTCGATTTTTTGTTCTCTTAATCGTTCTGTTACAAGATCGGCGCAAGATTTGCACATTGTACAGAGGACTAGATTCCGGACTCCTTTCTTAAATTCATAAATCTGGTGAAGAAATACTTTTATAGAGTCAAAGCGGTTATAATCTTCTACACTCATTCAATTTCTTTTTTGATTAAGTTACACCATTCGTGTATGCGTTCTGATACTTTTTGTGAACTTTCATTGCAATCATCGATTGCCAGACCTACGAATTTTCCGTTTCTGCAAATTAAAGAATCCGTTACGGCATACTCTTTAGGTTCGAAACTACCGATAAAGTTGCAACCGCTTTCAGATAATTCATCATAAATTAATCCTACTGCATCACAAAATGTGTCGGGATATGATTCTCCGTCTCCGCATCCGAATATACCGACTTTTTTCCCATTTAAGTTCTGGCTTTTTAATGATTTTATGAAATCATACCAATCGTCTTGTAATTCTCCACATCCCCATGTCGATGAGCCTAATAACAAACAATCGTATTTGTCTGTCGCTTCTGCCGGAGTTTCTGATACATTGTGAATATCTGTAGAGGATATTCCTAATTCTTGTGCGATTTGGTTGGCTACAGACTCTGTTGTTCCTGTTGTACTGCCGAAAAATATACCTATCATAATTTTAAATTATTTGTTTTTGGCAAAGTAATAAGATATATTCTCCTGTATCAATCCCCTGAACTTATGAAAATATAGTCTCCGTATACCTATAAATTATGATAGCTTCGTTAAGAAAATCCGTTTAAATTTTCAATAAGGAAATTTTCAAAACTGATTTGGGTAAAATTCAAACAGATTCTAAAATAGGCTTATTAATAACGCTATATTCAAAATCGTAACTAATGTCCCTAAAGATAAAAGGATGATCGTTGTCGATTTTTTGTTGACGTGTTTACCCATTACTTTTTTAGAGGAAGTCAGATAGATTTGCGTGAATACTGTAATAGGAAGTTGTACACTCAATAGCATTTGGGATATGATAAGCCCCTGGAACGGATCTTTGATGAAAAAAATGAGCAGTAAAGCCGGAATAAAAGAGAGTAATGTCCCAATCTTGGTATGAATATCTTTCGGGCTATAAGCTTCGTTGAAAAAACCCGCGAAAATAGAAGCTCCAGCAATTCCCGATGTAATGGTCGATGAAATTCCTGCAAATAATAGGGCAATTGCAAATATAACTCCTGCATTATTTCCGACAAGAGGGGTAAGCAAATTAGCTGCCTGGCTAAGTTCGTCAACAACGATTCCTTGTTTATAAAAAGTTGCTGCGGCAAGGATGATCATTGCAGAGTTAATCGCCCAACCTATTCCCATAGAGAGTAGCGTGTCGTAGAATTCATATTTTAGCTGTTTCTTTATTACGGTTTCATCCTCTAAATTCCATTCCCGACTTTGAATGACTTCGGAATGAAGGAAAAGATTATGAGGCATAACTACAGCCCCGAGTACACTCATTATAATCAGTAATGAATTGTCCGGGAAAGATGGTGTTACCCAGCTTTTTGCGGTGTTTGTCCACTCTACGTCTATCAATGTCAGTTCATATAGAAAAGAAAGACCTATTATTGAGACAAACATGATAATCCACCGTTCGATTTTACTGTATGTATTACTGAACAGCATAATAATACAAGCAATTGTTATGATGACAGCTCCTGCTTTTATCGGAATATCGAACAACATTTCTAAAGCGATTGCTCCTCCGAGAATTTCGGCAAGCGAGGTCGATATGCTTGCTAATATCGCTGATCCTAATATCGGTCGAGAGATTGTTTTGTGAATGTATTTATTTGTAGCTTCTGCAAGGCATAATCCTGTAACGATTCCCAAGTGAGCGACGTTATGTTGGATGATAATCAACATAATGGAAGAAAATGTTACTACCCATAGTAATGCGTAGCCAAAGGAAGATCCGGCAGCTAAATTTGTAGCCCAATTTCCGGGATCTATAAACCCGACAGTAACAAGCAATCCCGGACCGATATATTTAAGTAAGTCCAGAGCCCCTGACCGGGTTTTATGGGTTGTTTTTAATTTCTTGAAAATATTCATATCTTGTAATTAACAGCAATTCCCGTCGCAATGTTCTCCGGGAAGCTCCATTTCTAATGTGACGTGTTGAATGTTTGCTTTTCTCAGTATTTCTTTCAAATGGCATTTCAAGTTTTGACTGTCAGCGAACGAGTCTATAACAATATGAGCCGTTAAAGCCGTTTGAGTCGTACTGATTGCCCATATATGAAGATGGTGTATTTCTTTTACTCTATTGTCTTCCAATATTAATGTCCTGATTTTACCGGGATTAATTCCGACGGGTACTCCGTCTAAAGATAGACGTAGGCTGTCGTGGAGCAGATTCCATGTCGATATTAAGATGACGATGGCAACGACCAATCCGATGATAGGGTCTATCATGTACCAATCTGTATATTGTATGATTATACCTGAAATCAAGACTCCGACCGAAACAAGAGTATCGGCTGCCATGTGCAAGTAAGCACCCTTGATATTAAGATCGTGTTTACGATCTTTAAAAAAAAGCCAGGCTGTAAAAGCGTTGATAAAAATTCCGATTCCGGCAACCCAAGCAATGGCATTGCCTTCGATAGGCTGTGGATTTTTCAGTTTTTCTATACTTTCGGAGAATATTACACCTACAGCAACTAATAAGATGATAGCATTTAACAAAGATACCAAAACTGTACTTTTTTTATATCCGTATGTATAGTTTACCGAAGCCTTTGCCTTCATAAGGCGAAAAGCTAATAATGCCAATATGAGACTGACTACATCGCTTAAGTTGTGTCCTGCATCAGATAATAACGCAAGAGAATTTAAGTATAGTCCTGCGCCGGCTTCTACAATAACAAATGCAAGGTTTAGCCCGATTCCCCATATAAATGCTCGGTTTATATTTTCTATATGGGGAGTATGATGGTTGTGGTCATGATAATGTCCCATAACTTTAAATTTTTATTCCACAAATTTATTTAGAATAATTATAAATAAAAAGAAATAGGTACTTTTTCTTAGTACCTATTTAAATTTTGTGTAGCTATTCCATGTATAGTGTCGTTGCTGTGTGTAATTATGTATCCATTCATCCATTCTATGTTTGGGTTTGAGGCATAAATTGCAGAATTGAGCAATAAAAGCAGGGTTGTAAAAAGTACTTTAGAAAAATGTGTATTCATGATTTATGGTATAATAAGGTTAACTATAATATAGACAAATTTAGGTGAGTAAAAATGTCAGTTCGAAGGAATAAATAACCCTCGAAAATTGGAAATAAAAACTTTCGAGGGTTATAATTTTTTGAGGTTATTATGTAATAGATAATCGGGCTATTGTTGTCCGAATTTTTTCGATTGTTCTGCAATTAATTCATCATCATCGAAATAGTTGATCTTCATTGCTTTGCGTACATCAGAAAGTGTATCGGCTGCCGCTTCTCTTGCCACTTCACTTCCTTTTTTCAATATATTATAAATTGCAGGAATATCTTTTTCAAACTCTTTTCTTCTTGAACGTATTGGTTCTAATTCTTCCTGCATGATTGCATTCAAAAATCTTTTAACTTTAACATCACCCAATCCTCCTCTTTGATAATGAGCTTTTAATTCATCGAGATTAGGATAGTCTGGCAGGTATTTCTCAAAATGTTCGGGTTTGCAGAATGCATCGAGATAAGTAAACACCGTATTACCCTCAATCTTTCCCGGATCTTGTACACGTAAATGTCCGGGATCGGTAAACATACTCATTATTTTTTTCTGTAAATCGTCTGCAGATTCTGACAAGTATATGCAATTGTTCAGAGATTTGCTCATTTTGGCTTTCCCGTCTGTTCCCGGAAGTCTCAGACAAGCAGAGTTATCCGGCAATAAAATTTCCGGTTCAATCAAGGTTTCTCCATAAACGGCATTGAATTTCCGGACTATTTCTCTTGTTTGTTCCAACATCGGTTCTTGGTCTTCTCCGACAGGAACTGTTGTCGCTTTGAAAGCCGTAATATCAGATGCTTGGCTGATGGGATAGGTGAAAAATCCTACGGGAATCGAAGTGGCAAAATTTCGCATCTGTATTTCTGTTTTTACGGTGGGATTCCTTTGTAGTCGGGAGACTGTTACCAGATTCATATAGTAAAAAGCCAGTTCGCAGAGTTCCGGTATTTGGGATTGAATGAATATGGTCGATTTTGTCGGATCGATACCGCATGCTAAATAATCTAAAGCCACCTCTATTATATTTTGGCGGACTTTTTCCGGATTTTCAGCATTATCGGTAAGAGCCTGAGCATCGGCAATCATGATAAATATTTTGTCGTATAAGTTCGAGTTTTGCAACTCTACTCTTCGTTTCAACGACCCTACATAATGTCCGATGTGTAATTTCCCGGTCGGGCGGTCTGCGGTCAATATTATTTTTTCTTTTCCCATTTATATGTTATGTTTAATTATGCTGTTTCGATATTTTGCAAAAATACAGATTTAGCGATTAGTTTTGCCTATTTAATTTATTTTTTTGCATATCCTTTTGTCTTTCTTAGAAAATAT
>NZ_CEWDCG010000072.1:0-13172 GCF_982436375.1 Coprobacter sp.
GTACGGGTATAAGGTACAGCCAAATAGTCTATCGCTGACGAATACATGTTGGTATCGTAACCACCCTCAGGGCTAGTTCCCGGTGTATGTTTCAGCAAATAGCACAAATTTCTGGCGACCAATGAAAGTCTGAGGTTTGTAAAAGGTGTTTTCTTCAATAACGTTTTCGGGAAACTATAAGACAACGCCAATTCTTTCAATTTTATATAAGAAGCATCATAAATAAACTCTTCAGCAAAACCATCCGTAGAACCGATAAGCTTATAATAATCTTCGGCTGATACCGGTTTTGTATTTTTTTCTCCAGAAACAGTCACACCATCAACGATTATATCCGTACGTTTTGCCGTACGTTTTGCCGTACCATAAAATGTTGCCATTGCCTCTGTCACAGAAACGATATCCCCGCCAAACTTCATATCAAACAAAGCCGACAAAGTGAAATTTTTATATGTAAAAGAGGGTGATACCGACATCAACAAATCTGGCTGGATATTTCCAATAGCCTTAGGATTTTTTTCCGAATTTACCAAAGGTAATCCGTCCTCACCTACGATAATACGACCCTCAATGTCTCGCGCATAACTTTTCCTCGGGAAAATATCGCCCAACTTCCCGCCAGAAAACGCTCCTACATTGACCAACAACTTTTCGGAATTATCAAAATCCATACGAGATACGCCATCGGCAAGTTCTTTCACGGTAGAACGATTATGTGCCAAGTTAACACCTAGATCGAAAACAAAGTCCTTTGTCTTTACCGGAGTCGAATAAATCATCAACTCGAGACCTTTATTTACTATATTTCCGGCATTAATACGTTTCCATGCATAGGCTCCACTCATGGGAACTTTCATCACTTGATTCTTTGTATCGCTATAATAATACGTAAAATCAAATCCTAAACGATTGTCAAAGAAACGCATATCCAGTCCGGCTTCATACGATGTAGCAATCTCCGGTTTCAGATTTGCATTTTCCAAAACATCTACGGCTGCCGCTTCCGGACCGTTCGGTGTCTGATGATATACAAAGCGGTTGTACAATTGATAAGGGTCTGTATCCTTACCCACTTGAGCAAAGGAAAGACGCAATTTTGCAAAATTTAGCCATGAAGGCAGTGAAGCATCCATTTTCCGGACAAAATCGGATATAACATAGCTCACATTTACCGATGGGTAAAAATAAGACCGATTATCGGAAGGCAGTGTCGATGACCAGTCGTTTCGGGCAGTTAAATCAACCGACAAATAATCATCCCATGCAAACTGAAACGTCGCAAAAAGAGAATTTACCCGCTTACGTTCAAACGCTTGCTCCGAAGCATTAAAACCAAGTGCCGAATTCAATACCCAATCGTCTTTTTTCCGCATATTACGGGCTGTACCCAATAATCCTTCAGAACGCATATCCATAAAATTCGCACCTAATGAATATCCCAACTGCACCCGATCTCCGACTTTATTGCTTCCAGTAAGCATAAGTTCTACATTTTGTTCAAAAAAATTATTTTCACGAAGATTCATTTCATCAGCCAATACCTCTTTTGTATAATCGGTACGGTCTGAATCGAACAACTGAGTACGATAATAATCGAACATATATTTCCCCGAGAAATGTAACCACGAAGTGAAATTCAACTTCAGATTATAATATCCGAAAGCCCGCCAACGATCATCATAATTGTCTCGTTGATTATTGATATAGTAAGGATTAAGATCGGTATTACTCGGACCAAACCAATTAACATGTTCACTGGTTTCAGTACGATAATGTTTCAAATCATCAAGGCTTACGTTATTAGGGATCATCAACAATTGGGCAATCTCGCCATATTTACCAAAATAAGGGCGATTATCTGCTTTCGTCCTCGACAAGGAGATCTTTGAGTCCATACTCAAATATTTATTAAAATCTGTCCCGGCTTTTAAGTCAGCATTATATTTCTGCAACTGTTCTTGGTGAAAAACCCCAGAACTCTTCACATATCCGAATGAAGCGCGGTAATTACTCTTCTCAGTAACCGTACCGAATGAAACATTATGATTTTGAGAAAACCCTGTTCTGAAATAGTCCTTTAAAGGATCTCCATATTTCTTATAATTACGGATCTCGCCATTCCATGCAATAAATTCATGACCATCCAATAAAGATCCCCAACTCCCCGACTTAGAAGCATCGGCAACTCCACCTTCTCCCTGGCCATAAACATCTTGCATATCAAGTGTCTCAGCAACTTGAGTCCAAGTGCAACTGCCAGAATAAGAGACACCCCAACCATCGCTTTTCGTTCCTCTCTTAGTCGTGATCAAAATAACTCCGTTACCTGCCCGGGAGCCGTAAAGTGCAGCGGCATTAGGACCTTTCAAGACTGAGATAGATTCTATATCGTCCGGATTGATATCAACCGAAGCTCCACCTCTGTCAAAGCCTCCGTATTCCGATGCAGTAGAATTATTCATATCACTAAAAGGCACTCCATCCACAACCCATAAAGGCTGATTATTATCCGACAAAGAAGAATTACCACGAATAGTGATCTTCGTAGATCCATTAAGCCCTGTACTTGAAGTATTCATCTGCAATCCTGCAACTTTTCCCTGCAACGCACTCGTTACGGATGGATCTCCGGTTTTATTCAGATCTTCACTTTTCAATTCTTGCACAGCATAACCCAACATTTTTTTCTCTCTTTTGATACCCAGAGCCGTTACCACAACCTCCGAAAGCACTTTATTATCTTCTTCTAAAGTTACATCGACGGTAGTCTGATCTTTAATTTCTACACTAAACGGACGATAGCCCACATACGTAATTTTCAGTTTTGCACCTACAGGAACGTCTAAAGCATATTTTCCGTCTATATCTGTTGCAGTACCGGTGGTAGTACCTTCTACTACCACGCTGGCACCGATAACAGTTTCCCCTTTCTCATCCTTTACGACTCCGGATATATGACGTTTTACCGTCTTCGATCCCGAGCTTCTTTTAGAAAGAAGGACTATCTGACGATTCGATATTTCAAAATCCAGATTCGTATCCTTCAAAAGGGCTGTCATGAGACTTTGCATATTTACATCCTTTACATCCAGCCTGACCTTTTGATTTACATTGACATTCTTTTCATCATAAAAAAATGTATAATCACTTACCTTTTCTATACGTGAAAGAGCTTCCCGAAGAGGAATATCCGAAAACGAAAGTGTAATCTTTCCGTCTTGTTCGGCAGCATAAATCTGCGAATGAACACCAAATGATAAAATGAAAATAAAGAATGCAAGTCGCCACAACTTACTAATTGATTTTTCTATTTCTCTGTACTTCATGCTGATTAGATTTATAATCTGTTATCTTCTTTTATTTATTGCCGGAATGGCCGGTTCCGGCAAACAATTATTTCAAGTTTATAAAAAGCTCCATAAAATATGAGCACATTCCTCCATAAATATATTTTATAAAAAATGACACAATACCCTCCGATAACCCTATACAGAAGAATATCTTTTTTTATTTTTTAACACATTAAAACACGACTCAAATGATTCTTAAAAATATAGTTTGACATTTTCCTCACAAAAAAATCACACTAAAAAAGTAACAACTTGCTTTCGTCAGAACAACTGTAACTCTATTGCAGAAAACTTAAATAGCCAATTAATAAAAACAACAAGACAATTACATGATTAATATAGCTTATTCTCATTTTTCTTGATACTTATCCTCATTAAATAAACGCACACTCTACAATTTCCTCCCACATGAATACAAAAAACGGGGATTCCTATTTTTAAAGTTCAGAATCCCCGCATTAAAAAATTAAAACTATTCTTTAACGAACGATAACTTTCACCGTTCTCACTCCATTTTTATCTTTAACAAGCAAAATATAAGTTCCCGAAACTAATCCTTTCATCGATAATTGAGAAATATTGCTCTCTGCTTGTATTTGACGGACCAAAACGCCTTGTAATGTAACCAATGAAATAACAGCACCTTGCTCTGTCTCAACGGTCAAAACAGCATTCGGACTTACCGGATTCGGATAAACATTTAATGCATCAACTGTTATTTTATTGTCTATCCCAGATACATCAGCTCTACTTTTTTTAGAAATGGCAAATATTACCGGAAATGCATATTTGTAAGAACTTTTATTCGTAAACGTAACAGATTCAACTGTCTTTGAATAATCTACAGACAAAGTCTTTTCAAATAACCTATATTGTAGCTTATCCCCCTCATTACGGTTTATTTGTTCAATCTCATCTGCACTATTTATAAAATTCCCTTGAGTAAGAATCTTTCCTAATCCATAAATTGCCTCTCCCTGATCCGGAGTCTCACTATGCCAACTTTCCAAATCAAATTCTGAAATTTCAGAAGCTTCCCCATCCGTATAATTAACGACAACAGAAATTGGAGAATTTTTTTCTCCAGCGCTTGTTGCCAAAAAATATAATTCTTCTATCCCTTTCTGTGGTTCAGCAAATTCAAGCGTTGCTTCTACAACATCTCCTCTTAATAAAGCTACATTTTTACCAGAATAATCAGCCAATCGATATTCAATGCCAGACGTTTTAGAAACCAGGCTCTTACTATTCGGAAGCGAACCGGCAACCTGTATATCTTCACTAAACAATGCCCAATCATCATTATCTATAGGCTGAGTAACATAATTTTTTGAAGGTTTTGCCTCTGCTACGACATCGTCCGTAAACCCGGCACCTATCGCCACAGGGCTTATTACGGGCACTGTCTTCGATTGCTCAAAAGCTTCAATTTCAGCAATAGAAACATACTGATATGGCATCACATCAAAACCAAATCCAAGATAGGCACATTCTTTTGAATCCGGGAAAATATACTCTGTCTCCCCATCCGGATTCTCAATAGTGGTTACCCGAGTCCATGATTTACCATTATTACTTACATTCACCGAAATACTCCGGATTATCTGCGTTTTTCCTGACTGGTTATTATTCGGCAAAAAGATTTTCACCTTTGCGATATTCCAAAAATCATCAGCTTTAAAGACAGCCCAAATATCTTCTTTATAAGACGATTCGGTTTCTATAACTTCTGCGCCTTCTGATACACGATCTCCATCTGTCAACTTTTCTGTTGCAAATTTATCATAAACAGCATCAGGATTATAGTCTGAATGATACTGTCTCAACTCAACAGTTCTACCCAATAGAATATTGGCCGCATCAGGATTATCTATTTGCACAGCGATAGCCCGCTCTTTGTAACTTGTACCATTATTCAGCGTAACCAAGACTTTTGTCGTACCTATCGCCTCTCCTCCGATCAATGTTACATAAAATTTACTATTAGCAACATCTTCCTCAATATTCCCTACCTTCACATAATTTTCATTACCAGAAGTTACCGTACATGCAAAATTCTCATTACGTACATCACCATTCAAATCATAAGCAACTTCAATAGTCTTACTTTCTTTACTTTTCAAGGAAACTTCTCCCGGTACCGTAACTTGTAAATTAACAGCATCTTTACCGTATACTTCAAACTCCCAAATACGAATTGTCATCGAATTATCATCATACGGATTAAATTTCACATACCGAGCCTTTGTAGGAGCAATATAATCTTCCTTTATAGTTTCATTTCCTACTCCGGTTTCATCAAGTACCAAGGTCCAGTTTACCTTATCGGTACTCACATAAACCCGATAATTGTTAAAGTTAGCTCCGCTTTCATTATGTTTACAATCATAAGTCTTAAACTTATAAATATTGTATAACCCCTCCAAGTCTATAATCGCCCAACTTTCATTTGCTATATTACACCATTTTGAACTGGTATTCCAAGGTTTCAAATCTCCATCAATCAAATTTTCCGGAGATTCAGTCTCGTTTGTAGATCCGCTGAAGCTATCAATTTTCTTATGTAACGCAACATTTGTCAATTTTTCTGCCGAATTCACCTCAAGTGCCATTGCCTTATAATCAGTAACCCCTGCAGCATTCGAGACATGAGATGTTATTTCAAATTCTCCTTCTCTCAAACATTTAACAACAATTGTCTTTTGATCCTCCGAGACAGATACTTGTTCCAATCCTTCAGGAACGTCCCATTTATAATCATATGGAAATCCTGTGGCCACCGCCTCAATTGTCACCTTATCCCCAATTGATGGATAACTATTACTTACCCTATAATATACAACAGGTGCCGTAGCTTCAGGATAATCAACTCGATAAGTGACGCCATCGGCTTCTTTAAGATCCTTAGATACAGGTTTTAATATAACATTTACGAAAGTTTCTGTTCCTACTCGATTAATTTTAGGGATATAAAAACCTTCTCCTCGAGTCTGACCTACTAAAGTAGTGCCACTTCCATTTTGCAAATAAACATTAATATGATCAAGATTTTCTCTTTCTGACTCATTAACGTCCCATACAATACGGAAATCACCACCATTCTCCCCTAATTTATTTTGCATTTTAACATTAGTAATGCTTGGAATTGCAGGAGCATAACGGTCGGGAATAATACCCAATTGGCCTAACGATGCTGTATAAGAAGCGACTTCTGTTGCCGACTTGAAATTCAAAGCTATGATATATACGGTTTTACCGGCTAAAGAAGAAAGGTCATACTCGGCAACAGTCCAACCGTTTTGAGTCGTAACCGAAGGATTCGACAATACATTCCACTCGCTATCGACGGCACTGGTTGTTCCGAGTTTCACTTCGATAGAATTTTCTGTATTGGTCTGATATACCAATTGGAACTTATCTCCCGACTCTACAGAAATCATTGTCTTATAAAGACGAGTAAGATGATCTGCATTGGCACTCAACTTTCCGGTAACTTTTAAGCTGGTACCAAAATTATAAGCATTATCCCAATCGATATCGATACTCAAATTGTCTGCAGCATTATTTTCGATCCACCAGCGCCATGTCGGCATGATATTTTGCATACCCCGATGAGACCAATCCTGTGTTCCTCTTTTTTCTCCGTTCACGAAACGGTGTTTCCCCAAGCCTGTAGAGAAAGCCGTTACAAACGGTTTATATTGTATTACCGACCGTTCCAAGACACATCCCGAAGCTCCCGGCCAACCATTACGTCCGGAAACATCTGTCGGATCTCCGGCATTATTTACCCAGAAAATCTCTTCGTTACGGAAAGTTTTTTTCTGAGCTGCATACATCTGAGGACCGGTAGTGATATGTTGATCTTCTACAAGACTTTTAATATTATCTTTCCAGATACGTTCTTCCGGACAGAATAAATCCAATGATCCGCCATGATCCGTTTCACCGAAGACAGAACGCCATTCATAACCCGTGCCGGTCAAGCCTCCGCTTACACATTGAACCCCACAATACAGTTTTTGCAATGCTTGTTCCTTAGTAAAGCCTTCTTTCATAAGATTATTAACCTGAGATCTCCCGCTCGAAGCGCTACCGTATTCAAGGAATTGAGAAGTATTCACATGCGTTTTCATTATCTCCGACGAATAACTTTGACTGGCATTATACCACTGTATCTCCATGTACGTATCTCCAGCTTCATCGGCATATTTATAAAAGTCCTTTATAAACGGAGCCCAATCTCCCGCTACTCCTCCTCCCGGAGTCTCCTGATTGATAAACCAGCCGTCAAAACCGCAATATTTGGCGATCTCATACAACTTCTTTGCATAGACATAACGTCCTCCTTCTTTTGTTGTCAACATAGCTTGCGGCCAAGCGACATTTCCACCAAAAGCACTCGGTGGGAAAAATATTTGACCGAGAATCTTCACACCGTTCATGTGAGCCATATCGATCATCGGAGCTGAAGGAGGACATATAATCCCTTCTCCTGCCGACCCTGCCCAATAAACGACCTTATCCATATATTGCCAATAAGTAGGGTTGTAGAGATAGAAATTATTAGCATCTTGCGACGGACAAGCACCGCAATCCTTAAACAGGATAGTGGAGTTACATACTTGCCCTTCATAGAACTGATACTGGTTGGCTTTTATCAAAGAAGGTTCTTTGAAACGTTCTGCCAGCCTAACCGTACTCCGGTTGAATTTTGCATCCGGATCGGTTTCGGGACTCCATTCCCTAATATCTTCTGGATGCCAACACCCCGAATAAGGCTGTTGGGCCTGAGAATACCACGAAAACACAGAAAGCATTATCGCGGAAACAAGTAATTTTTTTAGATTCATAATTATAATTGTTTTACAAGATTAAGGTTATTGTGTTTTCCTAAAATCTATAGATGTAAAAATACGCCTTTATTAATAAAAGCACTATAAAATTATCGTATCCTACGTTTTTTATCGTTATATTTCTTACAAGCTAAAACCATCGTTTCTAAAAGCCAATCTAAAAAATTTCTTTACAAGAAATAATGGTTTTCACCTGTATTACAAGATATATCAGAATTTCAATTTCGATAAGGTAGCCGACCGAAAGTTATTCGGTTTGTTGCGCTCTCCCGCATCATTATTCGTATCGGCGACATCCCACCATAAGCGTGAACCTTCTGTATCTATCTGAGTAGGTCTCTGTTCCGTCTTATTATTCACTTCACTCAATGGATATAAAAGACGTTTGATATGTTTCCCGTTAGGAACACTTCCCCCCGAATTATTGGTAAGTTGATTTGCCAAACGAGGATAATCCGTACGGCGGAAATCTGCCCAACCTTCATTCCCATTCGGGAAAACAGCCATCCACTTCTGTGTAATAATCTGCTCAAGAATAGCTTCCTTATCTGATCCGGAAAACGGATTTGTCTCTCCCTCTTGATATATTTTCAAACCGTTTATATAAGAAGTCGCCTCTGCTTGTGAAATCTGATAATAATCCATAGAAGCCTGTATTCCGGCTTTAAAATAACCTTCGACACTATTATTAATTTCTGCTCCCGTCCATCCTCTCAGCACAGCCTCAGCTTTCAGGAACAAAGATTCTGCATATCCCAACCACACGGTAGGGCGAGCATAATTGAACCAATATTTAGGATCTAAGATTTTAGATTCCTGCCTATTCATCTTCGTACGAGTCAAACTATAATCTCCCGAAGCTTGGTTTACATCCTGATATCCTCGTTTACATCC
The DNA here is from genome assembly GCF_982436375.1 of Coprobacter sp. Classification (NCBI taxonomy): domain Bacteria; kingdom Pseudomonadati; phylum Bacteroidota; class Bacteroidia; order Bacteroidales; family Barnesiellaceae; genus Coprobacter; species Coprobacter sp. The sequence continues at coordinate 9,101 of NZ_CEWDCG010000072.1, forward strand.
GGTAAAATCATTTTTATCATCTTCAACTCCGTTTTCCAAAGCATTCATAGTACTCGGACGATACCAACAAACTAAACAGCGGGGATCTATAATCTTCGTTATATAATTATTACGTCCGGTACGGATTTGATATTCACCGCCACCGACACTCAAATTTTTATAGAACTGCTCTAAATCCCATGAAAGAACACTCTCTCCGTTATAGGCTACGCTGCACATCGCCAACGGATTCTCACTTCCTCCTTCATCCATGCCACCCATATCTTTCGGTGCAAACTTGGGAACAGTACACATATTATCCTCGTTACTCATCATAAGTCCCAACTCACTATCCCCCGCTTTTTGCGCTGCATTCAATGCGGCCATGCCCTCGGTCCGAGCCCGGTCGGGATCGACATTAGAGATACGCAACGCCATGCGCAAACGGAGAGTATTGGCAAATCTCACCCATTTCTTCGCATCTCCGAAATAACATATATCCTCTGTCCCGAAAGAATACTGATTCGCATCATTCACATCTATACTATCCACAGCTTGCTCCAGCATACGGAACATCATATCATAAACCTGTTCTTGCGTGTTATACGGAATATTATCGGTTTCGGGAACTCTGGCGCGCACATACACGTCAAACGGCATATCTCCGTAAGTATCGGTTTGTGCCAATGCCAGAAAAGCATAATAGATACGGGTCATATAAAACGCATTCTTGTATCTTTCGGGCTCATCATTAAACTTAAAAGCTCGTAATAAACGACGATACTCATTACTACGGTCATTATAAAAATGTTCCCATCTTTTACCCGACCAACCGTCAGTATAATTATAGTCAGGAGAATTTCCTGCATGATTTTTCTGGTTATTAGCAACATAACCGGCATAAATATCATGACTAAGATTGGTCGTAATCTGATAATCATTATAATATCCCTCGTAAATGAAATTCCGGAAAGTCGAAGCTGCAGAAGCCAATTCCGACTGTAATGCGAGCGAATCCTCTTTTGACACTTTAAAGTCGATATTGATATCGGAATACTTCGTCCCGTCATCACCGGTATCTGTGTCATTTCCTCCTACGGTAGCATCTTTAATCTCATAAGGATTTTCATTGAGTTCTCCTAAATCATAACAAGATGTTACCAACCCCAAAAATAAAGGGGCAATCATTATTCTGGTTAAAACTGATTTATATTTCATGATATATTGGCTGTTATAAATTAAAATCCGATATTGACAGAAAATCCGAATGTACGAGTATAAGGTACTGACGTAAAGTCAATTGCTTGAGAGAACATGCTGGTATTATATCCCCCGTCGGGATTTCCCGGAGCATGTTTCATCAAAAAACCGAGATTACGACCTACAAAAGATAAGCGTAATGACGTAAAGGGAGTCTTCTTCAACAGTTTTCTCGAAAAATTATATCCGAGAGAAAGTTCTTTAAGTTTAATATACGAAGCGTCATATACAAATTCTTCAGCATTTCCGTTCGTTTTATTAAGACCGATTTTCTGATAGTAAGACTGAGCATTGCACCAAACGTCGTTAGGAGTCCCGTCTTCTTTTACACCGGGCAATAAAATTTTCCAGCCGTTATCTTCCGATCCCCGGTTTTCCGTGCGCTCTGCAGTACCGGCATTTGTTGCCATACCCTCAGAAATAGAGACAATATCTCCTCCGAATTTCATATCGAACATTGCTGACAGCGTAAACCCTTTGTAAGAAAAGGTCGGAGTTACCGACATCAACAGATCCGGTTGTATATTTCCTATCGGATGAGACAAAATATAATTTAAATCCGCTTCATTATTATCTTGAGGAAGGCCGTCTTTCAATATCAATTCACCTTTGTCATTTCTTTTAAGAAGATGACGGGCATATATATCTCCCAATTTGCCTCCGGCAACTGCTCCGACCCATACGGGGAAATTATCGTCTCCGTCAAAGAAAACATAATCTTTGCCCTCATACAATTCTTCTACCGTAGATAAGTTCTTCGACAAGTTTACATTTATATCGAACGTAAAATCTTTTGTCTGCACAGGAGTAGCATAAACCATCAATTCGAATCCTTTATTCGTAATCAAACCGGCATTGATCCATTGTGCCGTCCACGGAGAAGCTGCAGGAATACTCATGATCTGGTTTTTAGTCCGGCTATAATAGTAGGTAAAATCAAATCCCAATCTGTTCTGAAGGAATTTCATCTCTAAACCGCCCTCATAAGAAGAAGATATCTCAGGTTTCAAGTTATCGTTCGCCTTGATTTTTCCTCCGCTTTGATCGAGTACACGAACACCGTTCTCATATTTATATTTCACCGTATTCACCAATTGATAAGGATCTGTATCTTTTCCTACTTGTGCTGCAGAGACACGAACCTTGGCAAAATTGAACCATGCAGGCATTTGGTGACCATCCAATGAATTGACAAAATCAGAAACGACAAAACTTAAGTTGGCAGAAGGATAAAAAAATGAGTTATTACGAACCGGCAATGTAGAAGACCAGTCATTACGAGCCGTCAAGTCTAACGAAAGATACTCCCTAAAAGCCAACTGCAAAGATCCGAATACCGAATTGGTAGCTCTTTCATAACCGCTATTATCTGCCGTATTCAATAACGCTCCCGTATTGAATATCCATTGATCTTTCGATAACATATTACGTACCCCGACAGAAAGACTCTCATAATTCTGGTACATGAAGTTGGCACCGAGCGTATATCCGATTCTGAAATCCGATCCGATGCGGTTATCTCCATTCAACATAAATTCCGCATTCTGTTCAAAGAAGTTTTCCTCTCCTCGTGACATGCCGTCATTCGTCTGTTGCGTTACAGAAGTTATACCTACCCCATTACCCAAATCAGAATCATATAAACGGGTACGGTAGTAATCAAAAGCATATTTTGCCGAAAAATGCAACCAATCCGTAAAATTGATCCGGGCGTTATAATACCCGAAAGCACGCCAACGTTCATCCGAATTTTGCAATTGATGACGCACATAATACGGATTAAGGTATTCGAGTGTAGGTCCGTACCAATTTACATGCATTTTCTCGGCTGTCGTATATTGCTGAAGATCAGAAAGACGAATATTGTTCGGGATAGAAAGCAACTGAGCGACTTCTCCACCTAAACCGTAATAAGGTCTGTTTTCTGCTTTCGTCCGGGAAACCGAAACTTTTCCTTCCATAGAAAGATACTTGTTCAATTCAGTTCCGGCTTTCATATCCACCGTAATCTTATCCAAAGTCTCACCCTTAAACAATCCGTCATTGCCATTATATCCGAACGAAGCCCGAAAATTGGATTTTTCTGTTACATTCCCTACCGAAACACTATGATTTTGAGCAAAACCTGTATTAAAATAATCTCTCAAAGGATTCCCGTAACGAGTATAGGGCATCTCTTGACCGTTCCATGCCGTCACCATTTGTCCGTTCAACGGTGCACCATAACTAAATGGAGAGTCTTTATATACACCGCCCTCTCCTTGTCCGTACTTATCCTGCATATCGAGGGTCTCGCCCACTACACTCCAAGTAAATGTACCATTATAGCTAACCCCGAATCCATCTTTCTTTGTTCCTTTTTTCGTCGTTACGAGAATCACCCCATTACCGGCACGAGAACCATAAAGAGCCGCGGCATTCGGTCCTTTCAAAACCGAAATAGACTCTATATCATCGGGATTAATATCGATAGATGTTCCTCCTCGGTCGATTCCCCCGTAAAAAGAAGCACCAGAAGTATTGTTATCAGTAAAAGGAACACCATCGACAATCCATAAAGGCTGGTTATTATCTGTCAAAGAAGAGTTTCCTCTTATAGTAATCTTTGTAGAACCGCCAAGACCGGTACTTGAAGTATTCATTTGAAGGCCGGCAACTTTACCCTGCAACGCACTTGTAACAGAAGCATCTCCAGTCGTGTTCAATTCATCGGCCTTGATGTCCTGTACCGAATAACCCAACATCTTTTTCTCTCTTTTGATACCCAAGGCCGTCACGACAACCTCCGAAAGCACTTTATTATCTTCTTCTAAAGTTACATCGACGGTAGTCT
>NZ_CEWDCG010000073.1:0-13138 GCF_982436375.1 Coprobacter sp.
ATCCTCTCCCGGAGATCAAGGAGTAGATATTCTTGTCTTCTTGAAAAAGATGATTCGGGTCAACGCAAAAATCAGAGGGATTTGTAATTTAAACATAAATTTTAGTTAGCCTGAACAGAAAGAAATCCTTGTCCTTTACACCTCTGAACTTTGCACGGAAACTCTTTATTTTTAGCATTGATGTTGATGAACAATATGCTTGTTAATTTTGTTTTTTATAGAAAGTTCGTACTGTGTAGTTCCGGTTTTAAGTTCCAGTTTCAATATTAATATTGGGAGTGTTTAATGTTGTTTCCTTTTTGACTCTTTTTACTTCGTTTTAAGGGAATTTCTATTTTTGAAATAGAGTTTATCTTTTAATAGATAAAACTTCTTTTAGAAAGGAGGTATTGAGTTGTGTGACTTGAATAATCTTTGTCTCTTATCCTTTAGAATTTGTTTTATGTCGATTATCTGTAAAATATTCCTATCTTTATTAATTTATAAAAAGTAATGAAATGAAATTGAGTATGCGTGTAGTTCTGCTGACTGTCGGTATTTTGATAGGTAGTGTTGCCGGATTGTTGTATTGGAAATTTATCGGATGTGAATCAGGTTCATGTCCTATCTCTTCTTCTCCCTATATCAGCACATTGTATGGTGCAATTTTGGGAGGATTGTTGTTTAGTATATTCAGAATAGAGAAGAAAGATAAATAGCGAGTAAATTTTCTCTTTTGCATTCTTTTTCGGATTTAAATACATATTTTTATTTCATCTTTTTTAGTAATCTGTTTAAAATTGTCTTTGTATTTTTATAGCCCCTTAATCCTTTCTTAAGAGGGGAGACTATCCCTATGAATATGATAATTGAGTCTTTTTCCGGGAGAGATATAACATATTTATTTACAGACTATAGCATCTTTGGAAGCATCAACAAAAATTCCCCCTCCGGAGAGAGGCAAGGGTGTGCCATAAAGAGTATGTCATATCCTGTCTGTTACATCCCATAAAAAATCTCCCTGTCCGGAATATTGCACCAGACAAGGAGATACATGGAAAACATGAGAGAAAATAATTATCTTGATTTTATTATTTTTATTTTCTCAGGACCTGCGGAATATTCTACGGTAAGAATATATACGCCTTGTGTCCATTGTGAAGCTTCATCGATGGTAATTTCGTTTGTACCGGAATGAACACTTTCTTTTTTAGTTAGTAATACTTTGCCGTTCAAATCATGAACAGTAAGTGTAATATCTTCTTCATTGTAAGCATTTACTGTTACTTTGATGCGATCTTTAAACGGATTCGGAGCTACATTTACAGATGCTTTTACTTCTACCGGTGTAACGCTTGTATAAATCGGATTTATCTGGAATGCTGTAATGTCTTGGAATCCGCTCATTTCGTATTTCCATGGGTATCCGTCAACGTCTAATAACCAAGCATAATCTACACCAACACTGACATCTTTAAATCCTTCATTAACATATTGCCATTCTCCGAATCCCGAATCACTCATACGATAAACTTTGTTATCTTCGGTTATACCCCAGACTTCTTCATTTCCGGCGCTTAATTTGATGATTTTGTATGGATTCTTGATGACTTCCCACCCGCTTTTGCGTTGCGCAGACATACGAACGATTTCTCCTTGCGGGTTGAAACCCCATACCGAATTGACATCGGCAGTTATCGAGGTGAGTTCTCCCGGAACTTTTGTCCAAGGTTTGCTTCCCGAATGGTTGCGATAATATACGTTATTTTGGTCATCTATACCCCATACCATAGACATCGTTGCTGCTATATCGACAATTTTGATATTAGGATCAGATTTATCGGACCATCCGTTCGATACTTCACAAGGTTGGTTACCCGGCAATGCTGCGCAATAAGGTTTTCCTGAAGCGGAAAGCACCCAAACGGTATTGCTTCCGAAAGATATTTTTTGGGTCGCCATGTATTGTCTTGCTTGTTTCCACATTTTTACCGGATGCCCGTCTATTTCATTACAATAAACATCGCTTCCGCATACCATCCATACATCTCGCAGACCGGCAGCAATACTGTTGGCCGGTTTATCGAGGCCTTCTATATATTGTTTGCTTAATTCCGATAAATGGTGAAGCGGACGGAATATACTCAGATCTACCTCTAAGTTGGCATCCAGATAGTCTTTATCTTTTTCCGATTCTTTATACCAAGCAAGACGGTAACTTCCTCCGGCATTTCCTGGTTGAGCACTGTGGTATTCATCGCATCCTTCAGCTTCCAGTATGATAGATTTCGATTCCCGGTCTGCAAATTCACGAACAAGGCTCATATATTGGTTCGGGAAACGGTGTTCCGGATGGTCGCTTCTGTGCCAAACCGAACCTTCCCGCCAGTCGCTCCACGCTTCCAATACGATCCATTTTGCTCCTACTTCATGACCCTCTTCAAAAATATGTCGAATACGGGGAGTTTCACCATCTTCCAAAAGAGAACTGACATGAGTATCGAATTCCGGTTTCCAACTCTCATAAAGCATTCCGTTCTTGTACCAAGTCCCTTCGTTTGTTTCCGGATTCCAATTGGTATGCACAAGGTTCATCATCGGTTGGCGACCGCCATTGAAAGCAAAAGCGAATTTACGTTGGTTTCGGTGCGTTACGATTTCACAACGGCTTTCCATATCTGCCCATCCGAACCAACCTTGTAGTCCCCATGCTATGTATTTCATTTTGGGTCCTTCTTTTTTAAGGAAAGTATTCGAAAGAATGAACGCCGGCACAAGATCAAAATCTTCTTTCATCCGTTGTTTGATATACAAAAAGAAATCAGACCAGTCTTTGCTGCTATATTGGTATTGTTTCATATTGGCATCGGCACTCCACCATTGCATCGGTACGCATTTTACATCTTTACCTTCTTGGAAACTATCTTCATCACTGAGTTCATCCGGAGTGGTAAAGAACAGCATTTCCCGAGGTACGGTTTCGTACCATTTTTTGATGGCATATTCATATACGAATTTTTGATGTTCCGGATTTTTAACGTCAAAATTTTCACCTAAGTATTTTTCTACAGCCAATGGGAAAGGAGCATTGTCCACAAAGTAAGCGATTTTGATATTGTCCCGAGCATTCGGGTTTCTTTTTATCGCTTCTACCATATATTTTAACCCTGCACAAGGCATTCCACCCGGTCCGGTTACATATCCTCGGTCTTCAATATCATATTCTTCCGAAGTTTGTCCATCGGGTTCTCCTCGTCCATGAGCGAAAATAACTTCGACTTTCGATTCGAGCATTTCCGAAATATAGATATCCGCAGCCTCTTGCGTATAACCTAAATTGAAATTATAGATCGACTGTTTGTTCCATGAGATAACCTGATTGCGGCTATATTGGGCCTTTTCCGGAGCTGCCGAAGTCCATGTCGCATCATCACCGCTGTCACCGCCTTTCGCTAATTCTCGGGTAGTTCCTGCATGACCTCCGATAGCAAAAGTATGCATTCCGTCGTCCCAGTTATTTTCAAAATCGATATCCGTATCAAGAACATTGTCAGAAGTATTGTCATCTTTGCGAATAAAGACCATGTCACAATTGACATTTCCGGTTTCGAATACCAGTTTCAGGTCATAATAACCCTCTTCCAACTGTTTATGTCCTAAGTGTGCCAGATCAAATGTGTTGATATAGTTATACGGAGCTTCTACTCCGTTTTTCAACGTACTTCCGTTAATTTCCAAATGTACGGTCTGACCTTCGCCATTTCCCACTATACGGCCGGTGAAACGGTAGTGACCTGCCGATAACCATACTTTTTTGTATTGAATCCAATCTCCCGGCTGTGTATTGCCCACATACCAGTTATTCGTCGATTCCTTAATTTCAGCATAGGACGTTAAGGAATACATCCCCAACAAGGCAATAAAGATGTGTCGTAAGATGTGTTTCATATATAATATTTTTATGTGTGTTATGTATAGTTTTGCTATGTCGAGACTATTTGTAAAATTTTGTGCAGTCCGAAAAGCAGAATCTTCACAAAAGGAATAAAAAGAGGCACATAAAAGCACCTCTTTTTATTCAAGTAGTTTATTTTACTTTAAATTGATCTTTTACCATATCGAGATAGAGAAGTCCGTATCCTTTTCCGTACGACGGATCGGTCGGTTCTATTCCGGAATCAAATGTCCAGTCATTGAATGAGTCGATCAAAACCATTGGGTTCCTTCCGAGATTCATTTTGGCGATATTACACATCGACCAAAATCTTTCCTGAGTCTTAGGCATCCACGGATAGTTACCGTTCTGTTCATTGGCTACATATTGTGAATAACCGGGAGATGCCGAAGGGACAAAATCTATATTGTATCTCGACAAAAATGTTTCCCTGTTATATTTGTAGTTTTCATTTGTAAATTGATCGAACATCATGACCCGCTCATATTGATTACCTCCGACTGCACACATATTCTTCATGGTGACAGCATCGACTTTTCCCGATAAATAGAAATAATGGAACCTTTCAGGCGGAGTCCACGCTCCTTGTTGGGCAATAAGATACATCTCTTTTCCGGTATGTTTACGCACCGTATCCCGAATGGCCGTGTACATACGATAAGAATCCTGAGTGTACAATTTATTAGCATCTGCTATTACGACAACCGGACGACCTCCTGTATGGTAATAATTCGGATCCGAAAAATAATCGGAAATACGTTTAAAGTAACTGCAAATACGGTCTGATCGTTTAATCAATGTGTCGATACGTATGGTTACGACTTTATCCATCCCGGGATTATCCGGATCATCTATTATTTTTGTTATCGGATAAGTTTTTTTCGTAGGTTCGACATTTTCTACCAATTTGTTGTTGTTCAAATCGGAACATACACTGTTCAGATTGACCATCAAGGCAAATTTCAGTCCGTTCAACTCTACTTTAGGCAGCGTATCGTTCAATCCGCGTACCATATCGATAAATGCGGTATCCCGTCCGATATTCAATGGATAAATATCATTGGCATTTTCATTGACTCCGGGAAGAACCATAAAATCGATTCGTCCATAGTGACACCATTCCACGATTTTTTGCATGGCACGGGCTCCGATCGTATCTGCCGCCAGATGGTATTTCCCTGCTTCTATTGCTTCCGGAATGTTATGCCAAGGTTTGGTATTCGGACCGAGTTTACCGGCTGCCAGATCCTGTTCCTGAATGATACGGGTCCATTGATCTATATTACTTTCCAATGCTTGTTGAGGATTGTAGAGATATACCCCTACCGGAATATCCTGCGTTACTTTTACCTCCTCGATTTCATAATTCAACCAGTAATCATCTATCGAAGGATTGTCATCTTTACAGGAAGTAATTGTCACACCGGCCAATATTAAGCCGTATATCAAAAATTTATTTACTTTCATGTAATTCTATTTTTTGCTTTAAATACTAAATTAATCTATCAGATATCCACTCTTGAGTATTGTCAACACTTCATAATCCAGCGCTTTGATCAGTGCTTTATCTTCATTTGTCTCTCCGGATACCTTTTTGGCATACTCAACCATCTCCTCATACGTCTCTCCATACAGATGTTCGAAATATTCGGCACGGAAGAAGATCACTTTATTACCCAAATACAACTCGTCAGCAGTAGCGATTGCCGGATCTTTTTTAGCAAATCCCAAACTGGTCCAGATATTGTCTCCCCATCTTTCCGGTCGAGCATACGGGCTCGCTTTTTGCAGGTTATCTACCGCTTTGTAATATTCGGTCTTATTTTGGTATGTCTCGGATATTGGATATATCATCCGTTCAGACCAAAAATTATAAACTGTATGTATTCCTTCTACGTTTGTAGATGCACCTCCCGAGATGAACGGCGGCCATTTCATGGCACGAGTACGACGTTCGAGATTCCATCCTTCGATGCCGTTAAAGAAGTCTGCAATATAGCGTTGTTTATAGATCTGTTCCAATTGTCCCTCCTGACCGTTAGAACCGATAATTTGGGCTTGATATAATCCGCGGCTATCCTTGAATCCGATTTTATCCGTACCCCATTTAACACCGTCTTGTGCCATATACTCATCAGCCCCAGATATTTCGTATTGAGCAAACGAAGCGCGAATACCCTCTTCGTAATATTCTTGAGCGCTCTTGCTGCCTAATCCGAACAATACTTTCGCTTCCGCTTTCAGGAAGCAGGCATCCGCCCAGTTCAGAATACGGAATTTTGCATCGATCTTGATAAACTCTTCTTTAATATAAGAAGGATTGTACACACTTCGAGTATTTAACGGGTCGGTTGTTCGTTCGGTATTACTTCCCGGTTTGTAAGCAGCTTCCCAATCCGAAGGCATTCTGACTTGCTCACGCATCGGGACATAAGGTACCGAATGACCTACAATGATCGAGTCCCGACGAAAATCGTTCATTCCGTCTACGAGATGGTCCATCCAATCCTCACAACTTGTTATATCACATACATGAGGACGGGTAATCGTATCCCGAACCTGAAACAGTTTGTCAGCAGACGTTCCGCGAGCATTTGACTTTTCTACAAAAGCCTCGATACGGGGATCATTGAATGTGAACAGGTAGATCGCTAAGTATTCTGCCAATGCCGGAAATGTAGAGTCGCTCAGTGTACCGGTCTCCAACGGTCTTAACAAACGATCCCAATAAAATGAACGGTCGGCGGCACGGTCGGTACCCCATTGCGGTTGTACGATTTCATCTACCGATGCGATCAGCCAATCTTCATGTTCCATGGCTTTAGCGGCATTTTCTCTTGCTAGATCCATGCTGAGATTTTGTGACTGCATAGCTACATTCAAACGCAGTGTATTGGCAAATTTTCTCCATTTAGCCACATTTGCCAATGCGACAGAAGTATTTGTCGTTACCCCGAATACCGGATCCTGCATCAGTACATCTGCTGTATAGGGAGTTTCGGGATTATACAGATTTACGGCATCATCCAACAATTTCAGGATATTCGTATAGACTTCAAGCTCCGTATCGTATTTGAAATCCCGTTTGTTACTGTTTCCCGTTAACAGTGCATCGCTCATGGGAACACCTCCATACATGGAAACCATTACGTAGTATATGTATGCTTTCCAGGTTTTGGCAATTGCTGAACGGTTTTCAAAACCGGCTTTCCCTTCATATTCCAATTCGCAATCGTTCAAATCGCGTAGAATATCGACATAAAATTTTTTAAAATATCCGTTGCCTTCATCTTGAGAAGGAGTCGTTCTGAAACCTAAAACCAAGTAGCGAGCAAACAAGTTCCCATTCATAAAATTAAATTCGGATACCGTATTCATTGTCCGGTACACGGTACCGGCAAAGATGTTCGGCAACTCCGCAGTATACATCTTATTGTTGTTCGTATTAATTTCCTCAAATTTATCGACACATCCGAACAGGCTTCCGATAAAAGCGAGAAGGCATATATATGTTATCTTTTTCATATCCTGTAAAATAATTAGAATGACACTTTAATATCGAAACCATAAGTTGCCGAAGGCTGTGCGTATCCTTCTTCAAATCCCTGTGCGTTTCCGGTGGTACGGGTAGCTTCCGGATCGAGTCCTTTCGGCGTATTCTGGAATAGAATGGCAACGTTACGACCAACCGCCGATACTCTGACATTCTTCAACGGAGTTTTTTGCAACCATTTTTTCGGAACTGTATAACCGATGCTGATCTCTCTCAGTTTGATATAGCTGGCATCATAGATATAACGTTTCATACTTGAAGCATTATTATGACACCAATGTGTAACCGGACTAACCCATGACGTATTCGGTTTCCCTGCCCATACACCTTCCGATTCGTCATATACGGAATTATCCATGTGGATACCTTTGGGACGCTCCCAATCAGGATAGACTACGGCATGGTCTTTCAAATCGGCTCCCGGCATTACGGTATTTCCGACATCCATAATCCCTTGCATTTCATTATTGGTTTCTCCGAGAATACGTTTCGACATTAAGAATTCGTCACGACCTTCAAGTGTTTGTACGGTTTGTCCGTCTATACCTCCTTGGTAAGCTGTACGAGAAAGGAATTTACCTCCTTTTTTGAAATCGATCATCAAGTTGAAATCGAAATCCCATACCCGAACCGAGTTTCTCCATCCTCCGATCCAGTCCGGTTGGACGTTTGCCAATACTTGGTCCGATACATATTTAGGACGACCATCAAGTTGTACGCATATTTTACCGTTTTCGTCCCGTTTGTAGTCATTCCCGTACAAAGTTCCGTAGGGTTCGCCTACTACGGCGTATAGCTTAACTCCATTTACGCCGCTTCCTAACTCATAACGATCCATTCCATCGATAAGAGAGACTATTTCGGAATTGTTTTTCGCCCAGTTGAAAGTCGTGGTCCAAGTTACCAATTTGGTTTTTACCGGTACGCCGGTAACGGATAACTCATGTCCCCAGTTTTTAACTTCACCGGCATTGTACATCATTTGCGTATAACCGGATACCGGAGAGATATCTCCGCGAATAATCTGATCTGTGGTCCGTTTGTTATAATAAGTGTAGTCTATCGACAGACGGCTATCCAAGAACCGGAGATCTGTACCGATTTCTCCCGACAATGTTTTTTCGGGTTTCAGATTCGGATTTTTACGAAGCGATTCGCCGTTATAGTAGGAGATATCTCTAAACAGTCCGGCATAATTGTATCCGTTATACAAGTTATCGAAGCCGGTATCGTTACCTACTTGAGCGAAAGATCCACGCAATTTGGCAAATGAAAGAATATTTTTGTCGATTTCGATCATATCGGTAAATACAAGACCTGCGCCGGCCGAATAGTAGAAATAGGAGCAATTGTCGATCGGCAGGGCAGAAGACCATTCGTTACGGGCGGTAAGGTCTAAATAAACGCCTTTATATCCTACGGAAAGCATTCCGAAGATCGCTTGTTTCCATTTTTTGCTTTCCCCCTCACTAGTAGTCGGTTTCCCTGCATTATTGGCAAGACTTTGAAAATCCGGCTTCAGTAACTGATTGACTTTAGAATCAGTTTGTTCCGATTTTATCTGTTGATGAGATATACCTATGTTCGCATTGATACTTATATCTCCGAAACGTTGGTTGTACATTAATATTCCTTCATAATTATTGTTCATTGCAATTCGGTTACGAACATTATATTCTCCGTCGGTATCCCATGGGGAATTGTAGTTGGTGAATGCCCATGCCCGAGTTGTTTGCATATCGGTTGCAGCACGCAACCTTAATTTCAAATAGTTGGTGAAAGTCACATTCAATGTAACATTTCCCATAAACCAGTGTTTGTAGTCTTCGTTTGAAAGCTCGTTTAATAACCAGAACGGATTATTGAATCCCCGACGTGTTATTGCTGTCCCATCCGGATTTTTCCAAGGAATCAATTCTTCCATCGTCGCATCGCGCGACAGGTTGGCAACCACCCAGAGGGGATTACGGTTAGAACTTCCTCGGAATCCACGATTGTCGGCATGTTCATATACGTAACGAGCACCTAAATCCATACTTAAGAAATTCGTGAATTTAGCAGTAGAGTTCAAGTTGAAGTTGTGACGATCTAAATTGTTGAAATTTTTCAAGATATCGTCGGCATGGATATTGGTATAAGAGAAACGGAAACTTCCGTTATCCATTACTTTATCGAAAGAGACACTGTTGGTAATGGCTTTACCTACTTGGTACATATTCTCGATCGTTTCTTTGGCAGGAGAGTATTGTTTGATTTGTCCGTTACGTCCCACCACATCGAATCCCAACATCGGGAGTCCCCAACAACGTTGGTCTTGCCCGGCCATATTGGGATTGAAAATACCATAAGGTAGATTCGGATCATATTTATAGCCGTTTCCCGATGCCGTATAATAGTTAAAGCCTCTTTCGAAACCCATGTTTTGTCCCGATCCGTAAATGTTCTGATAGGTAGGATATTGCATCAGGGTACTGAACATCATATTGAAGTTATAGCTGACTCCTAATCCGGTTTTGCGGGTCGCTTTCTTAGTCGTAATCAAAATAACCCCGTTCGCACCGTCCGATCCGTACAGCGCCGAAGCATTCGCACCTTTCAGCACTTCGATGCTTTCGATTTCATCCGGACTGATATTATTTGCCGGGTTACCGTAATCGAGGTCACCGCTTTCACCCATATCGTTCATAATGGGTACACCGTCGATAACGTATAACGGTTGGTTGTTTCCGGACAGAGAACCGTTACCGCGAATAACCACACGTGTAGATGCCAACGGACCTCCGTTACCGATTACCTGAAGACCGGCAACCTTACCGGAGAGCATGTCCAACATGTTCGAAGCACGTACATCGCTCATCGATTCCGTATTTACCGTTTGTCGGGCATACGACAAAGATTTTGCATCGCGGGTAATACCGAGAGCCGTAACAACGACTTCGTTCAATGCTTTAGAGTTCTCTTTTAACGTAATCCGGAAATCGGTTTTATCACCGATTCTGATTGTTTGAGGCTCGAAGCCTATAAAACTTACCCGTAAGGTCGATTTGGGTGGAACACTTAGAGTAAAGTTCCCTTTGTAATCGGTTATCGTTCCTTTAGATGATCCGACAACCGATACGTTTGCCCCCGTAACAGGTTCTCCGGAGGCATCGAAAACAGATCCGGTAATCTTTATTTCTGAATTTTGGGCGGAAAGTAGCTGTGTGCAGAGAAACAGTCCTACTACTACCCAAGCAAAACGGAAACAAGATGTCCGTTGCAAGAAATACATTAACGTATTTCTCCATGTAGTTTTTTTAGGTATTTCCATAAATAAAAATTTAGAATTTGATTAGTGTGTGATATTGTATAATCGAGGTTCATAGAGATATAAAGTCGTTAGACCATTCTAACGACTTTATATCTTATCATTATTGTATCTATTTTATCCAGATTTTCTTTACCGAAATTTGGTTGTCCAAAACCGCTTTTACGATATAGAATCCGTTGTTGATACCGTTGATTTCCATGCTTCCGGTTGTTGCTTTCAACAAACTTCCGTTCATATTATATAACTGAATGTTTGCATCGTTATTTCCTGTTCCGACAATGATCTCTCCATTACGGACATAGATTTCGATTTGATCTTTGTCTTCGGTCGTGTTTTCGATACCCGTAAGAATAGGATTCCATGTCCATTTATCCCCGAGGCCATCTATTCCGGCTTCATCCATTTCGATAGATCCTACGGCACAAGAATTACCGGAAACTTTCCGGACATTACCTATTTGGTCCTTGTCAAGACCGAATTGTGTTAGGTATTCAGCGTTACCGAAAGTAAGTCCGGGAGCATTTGTATCTATAAAAGGAGCTATATATTTTCTTGGACCGTATACTTTGGCAATATCGTCCGACAAGCCAGAGAGATTATATTGAGCAAAATTTTCTTCATTTATATCATTTATACTTCCCGGCATATAATTCGTCTCACAATTTATGGCTGCACCATCGGGGATAGGATTGTTGGTCAGTCTGCCGAAATAAGTATTGTACGCTTCAAACTCTCCAGTTTCCAGAGGATCTCTTAAGGTCAAGTCAGAAGTCGTATTTTTAGCATTGTCAACAGCATAGTTTCTTTGGAAAATACAATTGTAAATACGTTTCACACAGTTTGTTTTCGGATTGGTTTCTTGATTAGTAATTAACAGAGCTGCACCATGTCCGCCGTTACCTTTGGTAATATTTTCTGTTACAGTACAGTTTACCATCGTAAATTCGCTGCCCGGTGAAGCGGCTCTCATTGAAATAGTTCCCCCATCGAGATTAGCAACATTGGAAATAAAAGTGGAATTCAAAACTTTTATCTTACTTGGGTTCTTTACTATATTATCAATTATGAAAGCTCCACCCATGTTTGCAGAGTTGCCGTAGAATGTACAATCTTTGATGGTGACAGTATGACCAGCATTCTCTCTGCCTGCTGTTTCACGAAAGGCAATTGCGCCTCCAGATCCGGCAGTTGCATTTCCCATAAACAGACAATGTTCGATAGTCGCGTTGATCGGCTTATCATTAACCATGGTCCAGAAGAATATCGCACCTCCTTCTCCGTTGATTTTAGATGTATTTGCCATAAATCTACAGCCCGAAGCAACAAATGTACCTCCACCAAGGTTTATTGCATTACCTTGACGGTTCTCATTGGCCATGAAAGTACAATTATATAGGTATAAGTTTCCCATTTCTGTTTTGTGGATGGCTCCACCACGACCGTTCGATCCTTTGTAATCGGTCGGAGAATCGGGATCGGCATGGTCGGGAGTGTGACCACTGAAAGTACAATCAATAAATCGAGCATTTACACTGGCTCCTATCCAGAAACCATTACCACCGTCATTAACCAAATCCCGACCGTTTTTAAAAGTCAGGTTTTGAAAAGTAATATTCGAACCACCGTGCAGGCGGAATACACGTCCCTTGTGTTCAGAGTCAAATCCGGAGTTGACACCTTCTCCAATGAATGTGAGATCTTTCCATGCGCCACCCATAATTACAAATCCTTGGTGTCCTTTTGCTCCGGCTTGTTGATGTACATAGCCACTTGTTCTATCGGGTTTTTGATTAGGGTCTTGAGACATCATGATCATCCCATTTACATGAATTACATCTCCTGCTTCAATTACGCTATTCAATTGGCTTAAATAAGCTACCGGAGTTTCAGGAGTTAAACCATCATTCTCGGCAGCTCCGCCATTCTCAGCAGACGCAACATAAAGGTCTTTTGCACTCAAAGAAAAAGCTGAAAACGAAAAAAGTAAGGCTGTTGCCCACAATTTTGTAGAAGTTCTCATAAGTAAAAATTTAGAGTTAATGAATATTGTGAATTCTGTATTTTCAAGAAGAAGCTAAGTTTTTCGGTAATTTAGATCAGGCTCTTCTTAAAACTTGTTACAAAAGAAATTTGGTGATATTAAAAATGCTCAACTACATTGTTACAAACTGTATTAAATTCTTATTAAATTGATTTTAATATTCCTGATATGAGAATTATAATTTCAGGACTACTATGTTAATAATGTAAATACCTGTGAATTAGTGATAAACAATATTATTATAAAAAGAGACCTATGTTGGGGAACGATTATTGATTCCAGTAATAAAAAGATATATTA
>NZ_CEWDCG010000074.1:0-13085 GCF_982436375.1 Coprobacter sp.
TCTATAAATAACCCCAAATACTCACAGTTTGTTCATAGAGAAAAATCCGAGTAAAATATTTTCTCCCATATTATTTCTTTTAAAGAATTATACTTATATTTGAAGAAATAAACATATCTAAGTATTATCTATCTGTTATTCATTCTAAAACATATAAAGATAATAATCAACTTTTGATATTATTTGTTATAACTCAATATATTCATTCGGGAGAATTATGATTTTAGACACAGGAAACATTCTTTTAATAGGATCTATTTTACTATTTATCAGTGTTATTGCCGGTAAAGCCGGTTACAAATTCGGAGTCCCGGCATTACTTCTGTTTTTAGGAGTAGGAATGATTTTCGGCAGTGACGGGTTAGGAATACAATTTCACAATCCGCATGAAGCTCAATTTATCGGAGTAATAGCATTAAGTATCATACTCTTTTCCGGAGGTATGGACACCAAATTCACAGAAATCAAACCGATAGCAGGTTCGGGTGTAATTTTAGCAACAATAGGTGTATTAATCACCACAATCATTACAGGAGGTTTTATTTATTACATCTCCGGATACATACCGAATTGTCCGAATCTGACCCTAATGGAATCAATGCTGCTTGCTGCCGTTATGTCCTCTACAGACTCAGCTTCGGTCTTTTCTATTTTACGCTCCAAAGGATTAGGACTCAAACAAAGATTACGACCGGTATTAGAATTAGAGAGCGGAAGTAATGACCCTATGGCATACATGCTCACAATTCTTTTAATACAAATTATACAGATCGGAGAATTTAATGTATGGCAATCGATCGGGATGTTACTCATTCAACTAAGTGTAGGAGCATTGTCCGGATATATTCTGGGACAAGTAACGGTTTGGGTTATGAACCGTATAAATATAGACAACCAATCTTTATATCCAGTATTACTATTAGCTTTCTCGTTCTTTATATTCTCTTTTACAGACCTACTGAAAGGAAACGGTTATCTTGCCGTATATATTGCCGGACTGGTCGTAGGGAATAAAAAAATGGTACACAAACGGAGTACGGCGACTTTTTTCGACGGCTTTTCATGGTTGTTTCAAATCGTCATGTTCCTCACATTAGGGTTATTGGTCAATCCTTCCGAATTATTACCCGTTATCGGTATCGGTCTATTGATCGGTATTTTTATGATCATATTTGCTCGCCCCATCACTGTTTTTCTGTGCTTGTTACCATTCAAATATTTTACCACTAAAGCACGCGTATATATATCATGGGTAGGACTTAGAGGAGCTGTACCTATAATTTTTGCCACTTATCCGTTAATCGCAGGCATCGAAAATTCAAAATTCATATTCAATATCGTCTTTTTCATCACGATCATTTCCTTACTGGTACAAGGCACTACTGTGAGCGCTATGGCCAGATGGTTAAAGTTGGACTCTGAAGACGAAACGAAAAAAGAGTTCGACGTATCATTACCGGATGAAATAAAATCATCTATGTCGGAAATACAAATTACCGAAACCGCTCTTGCAAACGGTAATAAATTGATGAATCTGACACTGCCGGACAATACTCTCGCCGTAATGGTGAAACGGAACAACAAATATTTTGTTCCTAAAGGGCACACAACGATTAATCCGGGAGACAAACTTCTTGTAATCAGCGATAACGAAGAAGAGTTGAAAAAGGCTTATGAAAGTTTAGGCATCGAACGATATTCTATGGAAAAAAATTAAAGGAAGTCGTTAGAGCCTGTCTCCTAAATTTTTCTATAAATAAATTCAGTATTTGAGAAACATATCCCGAGAGATATGAAAATCCTCGGGATATAGATTCGACAAAAAACAGATATTTGATTTCTCTTTACAAATCAGTCTTTGATAAAACAAGACAACGGACGACGCAAAGAGTGTGCCGCAGGTAAAGCATAACCAACTCTCAACAATATTACCGGATACCCTGAAAGAAATAAGTTTTGTCTCAACGTGACCGATAATTCTGCTATTTCACAAGGCTGATTCATAAAGGCACATGCAATACCGCATTGTGTAGCTTTTAACAAAAAACGTTGTAAAACACGCCCCAGCATAATCCAATTGATAATATCATTTTCAGACACAGTAAATAAAGCAAAATGAGATGAAGATTCTATTTTTTTTGAGTCACTACGATTCTGAATCAACGGATTCAAACAGATTTCCATAACCAATTCCGAAACAAAACGAGGCAAATCGGGTGCTCCAAAAACAGAATAACTCAAACCATCTTTAGTTTCCATAGCATGTTTATAATTATATCTCATCCACTTTTTCAACTCATTTTTAAACGCCTTATCCCGTAATTGTATAGTATTCCCGTTTACAATATAGTTTTTCAGCAAATCAAACGAATCCGACCGATTCGGGAACAAATGTACTTTTACACAATCTGTCCAAGATACCGACTCCAACACCCCAATTATATCTGACGAAATTTTTTCTCCTGAATATATTTTTCGATTGGTCTGCCGTACAGAAATCTGATTAAACATCTCTAAAACTGAATCATTTTTTTTTTTCGCACATGTCAGAATTGCAAAAACTCCCCCATCTTTCCGAATATCAAATGTCACGTTATATCCCCGCTTTTGAGCAGCCCAAAAAAAATTCTCAACAGCACAACCTAACGATACAAAAAGCTCCCGATTATCAGGATCGACTATCGGTAAACATTTGCTTATATCCGGATATATACGTATATAATTCTCATCAATTCCGAATAACCAAGGCTGAGTATTATGCCCCGAAGGAGCTTTTACAGTTTGTTCTATTATAAACAAAGCATCTTTTCTATTCATAATCCTAAATTTTAATTTCACAATTTTGAAATCCAAAGGGAGATAAGCTCATCTATTCCTTCCTGTAATTGTTCCCATCCCTCATCTGTCTGAAGAGAAATACCATTATAGAAGTCACAATTTTCCTCAAGTAAAGCAAGATAACTGATCGACGCACTCAACAATGTCGCAATAACGGCAACTTCTCTACAAGGATGACCGGACAACCGGGACACAGCCTCTATAAGCCATACACCTTTGTCTTCTCTCTGTCTCCTCAAATCTTTGATAAATTTATTACCGGACATAAACTCCCATCGATATAACCGACGTAATGTGTAATTTTCCCTAAGAACAGCGATCTGACAATGAAACATCTCTTTTATAAAATTCTCCAATCCCTCTTTTTTCGGTAAATTCGATTTAAAGTTTATCCAAAAATCATACTGTTCGATATAAGCCGCCACAAGTCCGTCTAATGACCCGAAATATCTGTATATAAGCATCTTCGATACTCCGGCTTTGGATGCTACGGCATTTATACCTAATTTCTCAAAACCGGATTCCTCAATCAATTCCTGTATAGCTGACAATAAACGTTGCTCTGTCGCTTTTCTGTTTCTTAAAAGTTCTCTCTCCATATAGTTTATATAACATTCAGAAACAAATATATGTTACCTATCGGTAACATACAAGTGAATATATAAATAAACCAAGATCAAAAAAATTTTATCCCCATCAAATGCGAATAGTATAAATATATTAAATTACACACATATTATAATTATTATAGATATACCATTTCACATAAAAGCCCCATATTATTAACAATGTCAAAGACGAATTTAACATAGCAATTTTTTTAGCAAAAAGAAAAAATAAGATTTCACAAAGCTATACGATGAAAATTTTATGTACATTTAGGTGCTTAATCTTATGTACGGATGCACAAACATGCACGAAGAAGATCTTTGGAATCCTCGTCGTGTGTATGTTTGTGTACCGTTAATTAAGATTAAGCAATTGATTAACCGACGAGGATTCCTTTTTGTTCACGATAAATTCAAAATAAATGGAAACCTTTAATTTCGAACATGAGTTACTCTGCATTCAAGAAAAACTTTTAAATTTTGCCATAGCTTTAACGCATAACCCGACATACGCATGGGACTTAGTACAAGAAACAAATGTTAAAATATTGGAGAACCGTAATAAATTCGAAAGCCATCACTATCCGATTAAACTAGGTTATACTTTTATTAAGAATCTTTTTATTTCAGACAGAAGAAAGATAAAACAACTTCAGGAAAAAGCCATAATTCTCGATCCTCAAGACCATTATAAAATCGAAGGAGGTGAACCTGTTCAAATAAATTATGATTACAACTACATTCTGGAAGTTTTGAATCTTTTAGACAACCAAAGTAGAAAAATAATAAAACTTCTTATTGAAGGAAAACGATATGCCGAAATATCAGAAATTCTAAATATCCCAGAAGGTACGGTAAAAAGTCAAATACATCGTATCCGGGAACAACTTAAACAGTCGTTAGCTGAACTGTTAGAAACAGATACAAAAGAATAAAGAAATTTACAAATTAACAGGAAATAAATTAGGAGAAGATATTTAACCCTAAACTGAATTCAAATATTTTTATATATAAACTCATCAGTATTTGTTGTATTATATAAATATTTGATTACTTCTTTTTCAAATCCAATTAAATACTCTCATACATTACTTATTAAAATGAATAACAAAAAAATTGAGATAAAAGGTATTAATTACCAACGTAAGCAATTTTGAGATGCTTCAATACTTGGTATTCTATATAAACAGAAAATAAATTCATCTCCTATTTTGACTCCTAAAAACAAAAAGCGCTTATAATTTATTGATTATAAGCGCTTAAAAAAAACAAAGTGGAGCATACAGGACTCGAACCTGCCACCTTTTGACTGCCAGTCAAACGCTCTAGCCAGATGAGCTAATGCCCCCTTTTCTTGGTGCAAAGATAGAATCATTTTCGAATAATCACAATATATCACGAAGTTTTTCTATTTTTGCAATATATAAAAACGGGCAATACAGAGTTATTCAAATTTTATGGAAATCTCTTTTGACAGCTCATTCATAGTTAATAAGTTGCATTTCAAATTCTAAAAAATCGAATTTGTTCTACCTCGATCGAAACTAATTATAAATAAAAACAATGATCATAATCAATACAACATACCACGCATCTGACAATATAAAAGAAATATTCATCAACTGGATAAAGGAAATATATATTCCGACAGCTTTACAACATGAAGAATTAAGCGAACCTCAGCTTTGTCGTATAATAACAGGAAACGAAAATGAAGGAGAAAATTTCTCACTCCAATTTCACGTAAAAGATACGGCTTCTTTGTCTCGCTGGTATAACGAGACCGGAGATGATCTAGCACATGCTTTGACCGAAAAATTCAAAGATCAAGTCGTAGGGTTTACTACTCTTCTCGAAATTATCGAATAATATGCCGAAGGAAAGAATTATTATCGGTATTGATCCCGGAACTACAGTCATGGGATACGGAGTACTAAAAATAAACGGTAATAAGCCGGAACTTATTACCTTAGGTATCTTGCAGCTTAATAAATTCGATAATCATTATATGAAATTACGTAGGATATTCGAAAGGGTGTTAGGACTGATAGATCAATATCATCCGGATGAGATGGCTATCGAATCGCCTTTTTTCGGAAAGAACGTCCAATCTATGTTAAAGCTCGGAAGAGCACAAGGTGTAGCGATGTCAGCGGCATTATACCGAGATATTCCTATTACAGAATATGCACCTCTGAAAATAAAAATGTCTATCACCGGAAACGGTAACGCCTCTAAAGAACAAGTCGCAGATATGCTAAAACGAATGTTACATATTCCGGAAAAAAACATGCTGCCGCAATTAGATGCCACAGACGGGTTAGCTGCCGCTTTATGTCATTTTTTCCAAACAAATCGCCCGCAAACGGAAAAAGCTTATACAAGCTGGAAAGATTACATTGCAAAAAATCCCTCAAAAATTAAGAAATAAATATTTCTCCGGCACTTTCCTATTTTTTTATAACTTTGCTTTCGCTTAAAAGAATAAAACGTAAGAGAGCAAAAGATCACAAATTCAGAAAAATATGACGATACAAGATGCGCTAAAGCAACGAATATTGATTCTCGATGGTGCAATGGGTACTATGATTCAACGTTATAACCTGTCTGAAAGCGACTATCGAGGAAAACTTTTTACTAACCATCCCGAAGAGCTTAAAGGCAATAATGATATTTTATGTCTCACTCAACCCCAAATCATCAGCGAAATACACGAAGCTTATCTACAAGCCGGATCGGATATCATCGAAACAAATACATTTAATGCAACATCCGTGTCGATGAGCGATTACGGCATGCAGAATCATATACGGGAAATAAATATAAAAGCAGCGCAATTAGCACGCAAAGCAGCCGATAAATACACAACAGAAGATAAACCTCGTTTTGTTGCCGGATCTATCGGACCGACAAACAAAACCACATCGATGTCTCCGGACGTAAACAATCCTGCATTCAGATCTTTGAGCTACGATAATCTGGTATTTTCTTACCTGGAACAGATAAAAGCTTTGCTCTCCGGCGGCGTAGATGCTCTATTGGTCGAAACCGTATTCGACACGTTAAATGCAAAAGCAGCTTTATTTGCCGCCACTGCGGCAATGGAAGAAACCGGAATTCACGTTCCGATCATGGTTTCTGCCACAGTCTCCGATTCCGGAGGTCGAACATTATCGGGACAAACATTAGAAGCTTTTCTCGCATCGATACAACACGCCCCAATTCTTACATTAGGATTGAACTGTTCCTTTGGAGCTCGAGACATGAAACCTTTCTTGAAACAGTTATCTGAAATCGCACCGTATTATATCAGTGCTTATCCCAATGCCGGACTGCCGAACCGTTTCGGAGAATATGACGAAACTCCCGAAGCCATGGCAAATCAAATGAGAGAATTCGTTGAAGAAAGACTGGTCAACATCATAGGGGGATGTTGCGGCACTACTCCTGCACATATAAAACTATATAATGAGTTAATCGACGGGAAACAGCCTCATATTCCCATTGATAAACCGAATGTATTATGGCTTTCCGGATTAGAACGTCTCGAAATAAAGCCGGAAAACAATTTCATTAATGTAGGAGAGAGATGCAATGTTGCCGGCTCTCGTAAATTTCTCCGCCTCATTTCGGAAAAAAATTATGAAGAAGCTTTGGGCATCGCCCGAAAACAAGTAGAAGACGGTGCTCAAATCATCGATATAAACATGGATGATGCCATGCTCGACGCAAAATCGGAAATGATCACATTTCTAAACCTGATTGCTTCCGAGCCGGAAATATCGAAAGTTCCTGTCATGATCGATTCATCCAAATGGGAAGTAATAGAGTCAGGGCTAAAATGCGTGCAGGGTAAATCTATTGTCAATTCGATCAGCCTGAAAGAGGGCGAAACCATATTTCTCGAGCATGCCCGTATGATTAAGAAACTGGGAGCTGCAATGGTCGTCATGGCATTCGATGAGAATGGACAGGCAGACAGCTTCGACCGCAAGATAGAAATATGTGAACGGGCATACAAACTATTGACCCAAAAAGCAGGTATAGATCCAAACGATATTATTTTCGATCCGAATGTATTGGCTGTAGCAACAGGTATAGACGAACACTTGAATTACGGTATCGATTTCATCAAAGCTACGGCATGGATCAAGAAGAATCTACCCGGAGCAAAAGTAAGCGGAGGAATCAGCAATCTCTCTTTTTCTTTCCGAGGGAACAACTACATACGAGAAGCAATGCATGCAGCATTTCTTTTTCATGCTATTAATGCCGGAATGGATATGGGAATCGTCAATCCCGGAACTTCCGTCACATATACAGACATACCGAAAGAGGTTCTTTCGGTCATCGAGGATGTAATACTGAACCGGAAACCGGACGCTACTGAAAAACTGATAATTCTCGCCGAAGAATTAAAAAATCGGCAAAACGGCAAGACCGTAGAAAAAAAAGATATAAGAGACGAAATGACCTTAGACGAGAGATTGGAATATGCATTAATCAAAGGTATATCCGAAAATCTGGAAACCGATTTGTCCGAAGCCATGCGAGTATATGGCAAGGCCGTAAAAGTCATAGACGGTCCGCTTATGAAAGGAATGAACACGGTAGGAGAACTATTTGGTGCCGGGAAAATGTTTTTACCGCAAGTCGTAAAAACAGCTCGTACAATGAAACAAGCGGTAGCCATTCTTAAACCGTTTATCGAAGCTGATAAAACAGACAAAAGTTCTCCGGAAAAAGCCGGCAAGTTCTTGCTGGCAACAGTTAAAGGTGATGTTCATGACATCGGGAAAAATATCGTAGGGGTAGTTTTGGCGTGCAACAACTATGAAGTTATCGATTTAGGGGTTATGGTTCCTACCGAAAAAATCATAAAAACCGCCATTGAAGAAAAAGTGGACATCGTCTGCTTAAGCGGGCTTATTACTCCATCTCTCGAAGAGATGTGTCATGTAGCTGAAGAAATGGAGAAAGCAGGGATGACAATTCCTCTCATGATCGGTGGAGCAACGACTTCAAAAATACATACTGCCGTAAAAATAGCCCCTCGTTACAGCGGTCCGGTGATTCACGTGAAAGACGCTTCTCAAAATCCTCTGATCGCAGCACAACTGGCAAACAGCGAAACCCGAAAAATTTTCTTGGAACAACTAAAAAAGGAACAAGAAAAACTCAGAGAATCTATTCAAGAAAAAATACTTCTCACTCCGTTAAGCAATGCGAGAAATCATAAAATCAAAATAGAGTGGGGAAATTATAATCCGGTAAAGCCGTTATTGACCGGGCAGGTTCAAGAACTGCATTTTTCAATTAAAGAAATTCGCCCTTACATCAATTGGATATTCTTTTTCAATGCATGGAAATTAGGAGGGAAATTCGCATCTATCGCATTCATAAACGGATGTGACCACTGCAAGGCATCTTGGCTTACCCAATTTCCGGAACAGGAAAGAGCGAAGGCTGCCGAAGCGATGCAATTATATAAAGAGGCTTCCCGAATGCTCGACAAACTGATCGAAGACCAAACTGAAACGGATATTTTGGTCGGAATATTCGAGGCAAATTCTCAAAATGAGTCTATATATATTCAGAAAGAAGGCGTATCGCACATCATACCTTGCTTGCGACAGCAAGTACAAAAAAAAGGAAGCGAAGCCTGCTATTATTCGCTTTCAGATTTCATCATGCCAGCAGACACCCAAAAGACAGACTATATAGGAGTTTTTACAGTAACGGCAGGAAAAGAAATCGAGAACCGGATCGAATATTACAAACAACAAGACGATAATTATAACGCTCTCTTACTGCAATCTCTCGCCGACCGCATCGCCGAAGCTGCAACCGAACTCTTACATTATCGGGTGAGAAAAGAAATATGGGGATATTCACCGAATGAGACCGCAACAGTAGAAAGCTTGCTGAAAGAACATTATCAAGGAATTCGCCCAGCAATCGGCTATCCGTCTCTTCCCGACCAATCGCTTGCTTTCGACATCGACAAGCTGCTCGGATTCGACCGAATCGATGTTTCATTAACCGAAAACGGTGCAATGAAGCCGAACTCTACGGTCTCAGGAATTATGATAGCTCATCCGCAATCTGCTTATTTCCATATCGGACAAATCGATATGGAACAACGGGCCGAATATTGTAAAAAAAGAAATTTTTCGATAGAAGATTCTTATAAATGGCTTTCTGTATAAAAAATGTACATAGAAAATAAAGTATCCGACTCTGAATCGAAACAGTATCATTTCCCCGATATTTATTTTCAAGATATAACGGAAATACATAATAATAAAGAATTTTCCGTTAAAAGGAAATATGCCGGCTTATATACCGTCTTTATCAATATAATCGAAGAAAAGACGCAAAATTGTCGCATCAGCTTCTCCGGTGTATTTCCAAGAATGACCTATATTTGTAAAAATCATGATTTTTCGGATACAGAAATATATCATCTCAACAAATTCCGCATTCATTGTAACCGGATAAGACAAAATCGGGATATTCCTTCATACGAGGATTATTTATATGACCTGAAAAGCTTGTCCGATTTCATTGCAAAAATATACGGGAGACCGATTCCCGAAAACTTAAAAGAATGCCTTCCTCATGCAACCCGGTCAATCATATCTGCAGACTACGCACCCGATATTAATATAAGAATCACCGTTTCGTCTTGGGATAAAGATTTCATCACAGGCTACACCGAAGATGATAATTCGGTTTTCGTAAAAATAGATTATCACAAATATGCTCAAAATAACGATCTCGACTACATAGCCGATTTGTTAGCCGAGAATACACAATTATATCTGTTGAACACGAAAATCGAAAAAAACGGGATTTTTTGTCCGGAACAAATCATTTACGAACCGGACTATCTACTCGAGATCTCCACAATAGCCCGTTGCTGGAAAGAATATGGTGATCATCCCTGCAATTATCTGTTGGAAAAAATATCGTCTGCCCGAAACACCTCGGCTATGCTCTTAGGAAATCTGGCCGGACAATTTCTCGATGAAACCATCAATACACAAGATCTGCATGAGAACAGTTATAATAACTCGATCAAACGCTTCTTCATTAAGTCTGCACTAAAAATAATCACGTGCGAGGAAAGTCTGAAAGATTTTCATCATCAGGCAAAAGAACAGATGAAAAATATCCGGAATTTCGTTGAAAAAATTTTTCCCGAAATTCATAACATCGAACGGGACAAGCTCATTCTCGAACCGTCTTTTATCTGCAAAGAACTGGGTATTCAAGGACGTGTAGACCTTTTACAGGATAATTACAAAATTTTGATGGAACAAAAGTCGGGTAAAAGAGATATTTATACCAACGGGCATAAAGAAGAACATTATATCCAGATGTTACTATACCGTTTGCTGCTCTCTTATAATTTCAACATCAAAAGTAAAGATTCGGAACAATATCTGTTATATTCGAAGTATCCCGACGGACTGATGCTCGAAAGTTCTTCCGACCCCAACCTCATGAGGAAAATTTTAAGACTAAGAAACCGTATAGTCAAATATGAAATGCTCTACGCAGAAGGTGCAATAAAAAATATTCTCGAAAATCTGACTCCGGAAGAGCTAAATATAAATGCAAAAACAAACGTGCTCTGGAAAAAATTCCAGCTTCCTCATATCCGGCAAATATTAAGTATATATCAAAACGCATCATATCTCGAAAAATGCTATTTTGCAAGACTTTTTACCTTTATCTCTAAAGAGCATCTTCTTGCAAAAACCGGGAATTCAAGCAAAAACAGAGGGTTCTCAGGAATATGGAGATGCGAAGTAGCAGAAAAGGAATCTACCGGGGATATTTTAACAGGACTTGATCTTGTAAATAAAGAAGAGTCAGGAATATACGGAGGGTATGATACGATTACATTTTCCGTCCCGTCACAAGAAGATGATTTACTGCCTAACTTCAGAAATGGCGATATAGTATTACTCTATTCATATCCGGAGGGAGATATCCCCAATGCCTGTAAAGCGAAAATATTACGAGGAACTATCAAGAATATATGTTATACAGAGGTAACCGTCAGACTGCAGTCTCCTCAAAAAAATACTTGTATCTTCCCGGAAAACCAAAAATGGGCGATAGAACACGACTTTTGGGAATCTTCATATACTTCGATTTATCAAGCCCTATTTGCCTTTTTATCGGCAGATAAAAAAAGAAAAGAGTTATTATTGAATTTACGTTTGCCGACAAAAGATTCTACAAAAAAACTAAATGGAAATTACAACACCGAAAATGTATTTCTCAACGATGTAATATTGAAAGCCAAACAAGCCAATGACTACTTTTTGCTAATAGGACCTCCCGGTACAGGAAAAACATCGTATGCTTTGGTTGCAATGGTAAAAGAAGCCCTCTCCGAATCGTCTTCGATACTACTGTCGGCTTATACCAACCGGGCAGTAGATGAAATCTGTGACAAAATGGATAAACACAAGATCCAATATATCAGAATCGGTTCGGAATTATCTTGTGACGAACGTTTTAGAAAAAATCTGTTGGATGAGAAAATACGATTAAATCCGAATGCGGATATTGTTCGCAAAGTAATTCAGGAGACCCGGGTGTTCGTAGGAACGATAACCAGCATATCGGGAAAACTCAACTTATTCGGCATCAAACATTTCGATCTGGCTATTATCGATGAAGCATCTCAAATTCTCGAACCGAATTTACTCGGAATACTATGTGCCAGACATAAGAATCAAATAGCCATAGATAAATTTATCTTCATCGGAGACCACAAACAACTGCCCGCTGTAGTTCAACAATCCGAAAGAGAGTCTATCGTATCAGAACCAGAATTGATAAAGATAGGAATGAGCGATTGTCGTAATTCTCTATTCGAACGGCTGATTAACATACAAAAGAAAAACGGTTCGGAAGATTTCATACACATGTTGTTTAAACAAGGGCGCATGCATCCGGAAATTTCATCTTTCTCGAATGAAATTTTCTATGAAAAAAAGTTGAAACCCATTCCTTTAAAACATCAATTAGAAATACTTCATTGTCCTTCTTACGACAAATCTGACGGCTTACAAAATCTTATCGCCTCTCACCGATTGGCATTTATCGTATCAAAAGGAGACAAGAACCCCATATCCGATAAAACAAACAAAGATGAAGCCATACGTATATCGGCTTTATTAAAAACAATTTATACAATAAACAAAAATAATTTCAACCCTCAAACCGTAGGGGTAATCGTTCCTTATCGCAATCAGATCGCTCTGATACGAAAAGAAATAAAACAACTAAATATCCCAGCATTGTCGGATATCACGATCGACACAGTAGAACGGTATCAAGGCAGCGAACGAGATTTTATTATTTACGGATTTACCGTACAAAAAATTTACCAGCTCGAATTTCTCACCGGAAATGTATTCAAAGATAATGGTCAGACTATAGACAGGAAGTTGAATGTCGTATTGACCCGTGCCCGTAAACAGCTGTTCTTGATAGGCAATCCGCAAATACTCTCATACAATATCATTTTTCAGAAACTCATTAAGTTTATCGACAACAGACAAGGGGTATGCGACATACCTACCGAATATTTCATACAAGGCAAATTCTCTTGCT
>NZ_CEWDCG010000075.1:0-12900 GCF_982436375.1 Coprobacter sp.
TCCCAACACCAACCGAGAAATAAACTGATTGTAACGGTATTATAATTATGACATCTGGCTAAGAATCTATTTTAAAATGAATTAAAATAATATTATGTATTAGTTTAATAAATGATTATCTGTAGATAAAAATATTCAACGATGACTCTCTCCAACCGGATAAATAAATATCCGCCTTTTCCCATCAAAAGAATATGAAACAGGATTTGTTTTCGAAATCAAACGCAGTATTTCTTCTAGAGGTTCTTCACGTACGGTAAACGTATAGGCATAATGGTCACTCACCTGCGGATCGACCTCTATCTCAACATTATACCATCTCGACAAATATTTACAAACCTGAGCAAGAGACTCCCCTTCGAATCTCACGGTTTCGGTCGCCCAAGATGCCGTATAAGCGACATCGTCTTTCTCGACACTCAAAGACGAAAGCCTTTTATTGTAAATACCCGTCTGGTCAGGTTTCAAGAATGTTTTCCGGTCTTCATCGGTATATAAGGCAACCGATCCTTCCAATAAACTGACCAATATGTTTTCTTTTCCGGAAAAACATTCTACATTAAACCGTGTCCCATAGACCTGAACATTTAATTGATCGGCATTCACAATAAAAGGTTTATCGGCATTTTTCGTTACAGAGAAAAACGCCTCCCCATCTAATGAAACTCGACGTTCTTTCTCTCCGAAATCGTTATTATAAGATAATGTAGTATTGTTATGCAGCCACACCTCCGTTCCGTCCGGAAGAATAACTTTTGATTTTCCGCTTATGGTCGAATATGTCTGTGCTAAACAAGGTTTATCTACAATATTGACTTTCCATAAAAAAAGTGTTGTCGAAAATGTCAAAACAAGCAAAATCGATGCTGCGACAGCAAATGCTCGCCAATGAGAACGGAAAGAAAAACGTTTAGAACTTTCAGTATTTTGCTGCATCCGTTCCTTCATTTTTGTCCAATAATATTGCGTATCAGGATTATAATCCGAAACTTCTGCCACAATTTCTTGCCACATTTTTTGCAACGAACTGAATATCTCTCGGTTCTTACCCTCCTTTAACCAAATTGCAAATAGTTTTTCTTCTTCATCCGAAGTTTTCCTCTTCAGATGCTTAATAATTAAATACCAAGGAATTATATCTACTTTCATTCTTAAATTCTTATACCATTTACGCATTTAATATTCTCTGTATAAATGTCGTCTTATTAGAATGACACATCAGATAACTCAAACCCTTATCGAAACTTTAATTTTTTACCATATATAAGAATATGTTTCACCAAGGTATTTCCTTATCATCTTCAAAGCCTTGGTTATCTGTGCCTCAACCGTTTTTACCGAAATCTGCATTTCTTTGGCAATTTCCTGATTAGGCAAATGTTCCTCCCGACTTTTTCGAAAAACTTCTCCACATTTCTCCGGTAAACTTAAAACCGCCTCCTCAATGATACGATTCAGTTCATTAACCTCAACACTCGTATCCTCTAAATAAGCATCATACCCACTTTCTTCTATGGAACAAGTATTTTTACGATCCCGAATATTATTCAGACATTTGTTTCGTGCAGCCTGAAACAAATAAGCTTTAAATGTCAATTTGATCTCTAAAGTAGCCCGGTTCTCCCAAACATACGTAAATATATCCAGAGCCATTTCTTCTACTTCCTGCTGATTCTTTACATATAGATACATAAAGCGGCACAATGGCGAGAAATAACGATCAAATATATATTTGAAAGCTTTTTCATCATCGGCTTTTAATAGATTCAGCAATAGAATATCATTCAATTCATTCTCGGACACCATATTTTTGAATATTTCCACACTATAAGCATAATGTATGCCTTTTCCCAATCAAATTATGGAGATTTTTATTATTACGCAATTTAAGGATACTACAGCCTAAATAATCGTACGATTATTTAGACATCAACATTTACCAATTGTAGAAATAAAAAACAGCTTTTACTTTTTCAAAATAAATTTAATAGGCCCATTTTGAGTCAACTCGTCATGGGTAATGAAATAACCTTTGATTTTTTTATCGTTCTGATCTACCCGATCTATAAAAATAGCAGCAGAAGAAGGCCTTTCCGTTTCTATAATAATCTCTTTCTGTTTATAATATTTAGGATCGAGATGAATCGTTATCCGATCGAATAACGGAGAAGTCAGCGTGTAACGAGGCAAGCCAGGGCAATCGGGATAAAAACCCATCATACTGAAAACCGCCCAAGCAGACATAGTTCCGGTATCGTCATTTCCCGGAATACCGTCCGGCTGATTTTTAAAATACTTTTTCAGCAAACGGTTCACTTCTTTTTGTGTCCGCCATTCTTCTCCTTTAAATTGGCTGAACAAATACGGATAAGCAATGTCTGGTTCATTAGCCGGATCATACAATCCTTCATCAAAAACACTCTGAAGTTTATCGATAAAAGGCTTTTTGCCCCCCATAAGCTTTGTCAATCCGGGTATATCATGCGGAACATAAAATGTATAATTCCAAGCGCTACCTTCATGAAAACCGGGATTAGGTTCGAAGTTCTCTCCTTGACGCGGATTAAACGGAGAATAAAAACTTCCATTCGGAAGAATAGGGCGCAATGTACCGAATTCCTTACAATAATAATTTTTATACCCTAAAGAACGCTCATGGAACAACCGGGCATCATCTTTCTTCCCAAGAGCCTCGGCAAGCTGAGAAAGGGCAAAATCAGCAATATAATACTCCAGAGCATGAGACACGGAATTATCATACTGTTCTCTCAACGGCACATATCCTTTTCCCAAATAATCGTCATTATCCGGACGCATCAGATTATCTTTTCCCGGAGTAGTAGCAGACTTTATCATTGCCTCATAAGCCGTATCTATATCGAAATCCCTCAATCCCCGCAACCAGGTATCTGTTATCACAGGAATAGAAGGATCACCTTCCATCGTCAGTGTCTCCCGTCCATAAAGCTCCCATTTCGGTAACCAGCCGTGTTCTTTATACATGTCTATCATCGTATTGACCATTGCCATTTGTTTCTCAGGATATACAAGAGAAAGAAACTGATGGACATTCCGATAAGTATCCCATAACGAAAACACCGTATAACGATCGCCCTTTGCCGTTTCTATCCGGTCGCTCTCCATTACCGGATATTGCCCGTTGACATCTTGCAGAATATTAGGATGGATCAAAATATGGTATAATGCCGTATAAAAAACGACTTTATCATCATGAGTGCCGCCCTCTACCTCTATTTTCGAAAGCTCTTCGTTCCATTGCTTCCGGGCATCGGCTTTTATCTTCTCAAAGTTAAAACCCGACTGTTCTTTGTCCAGATTCTCCCGAGCATTAGCAATGCTTACGAACGATACTCCTATCTGAACCTCTATTTGTTCTCCGGATTGTGTATCAAATGTAAAAAATGCACCGACATCATCTCCCGACATCTCTTTTCCATAACGTGTGTATAATTTGTACTTTCCGTTATCCTTATCCCATTCGGCTTCTACTCCGGCCATCGGACGTTGTTTTTTCCAATAACCGGTCTGTGCCGGACTTTTACTGACCCGCATAACAAAGTAAATAGGGAATACCGCTTGAGGATTATAACAAAACGTTCCCAATAACTTAGAACCTTCTATTTCCCGATCATTTACACGCCGGAGAGTCGCTCCGCTTTCATTGGTAAGTCCTTCTCCCAGATTCATCAAAATATGACTTTTCCCTGCCGGAAAAGTAAAACGGGCAATAGAGGTACGAGGAGTTGCCGAAACTTCTGTCTTAATGTTATATTTTGTCAAGATATTAGTATAATAACCCGGAGACGCAGCCTCATCACGATAAGCACTGCCATACTCTTTATAATCGACATTCAACTCTCCACAGGTAGGCATCAACAAAAGACTTCCTAATTCGGGACACCCTACGCCGCTAAGGTTCACATGCGAAAATCCCGTAAAAAATTTGTTGTAATATTCATAAGGTGTTGACCACCAACGGGCATCTTTATCATACTTATTCGTTTCCGATCCCATCACATTAAACGGAACGACCGACATCAACCCGTTCGGACAAACTGCTCCGGGATTGGTCGTCCCGAAATTCGTTGTTCCGATAAACGGATTAACGAAATCAATAGGCTCCTGAGCCCGTAACCACGACGCGCTCAGGAGCATCAACACTACACATACTACACAAAAACATTTTTTCATAGGGAAGGTATATCGTGATGTCTTATACATACTCTCTATTATTTAAAGATATGAATGCTTTTTTGTAAACTCGACAATTTCCGAAATGTAACCGAAAGCCATAGCGACAACCGTATCTGCAGCACCATAATATACGGCAACCCGTTCTCCGTCCTGCAAAGCTGCACATGGGAACACGACATTAGGAACGTCGCCCTGCAATTCATAAGAAACAGCCGGAGCAAGAAGATAATCCCGTGTACGATACAATACTTTTTCAGGGTTTTCCTTGTCAAGAATAACCGCTCCCATAGAATAGCGAAAACCGTTGCATGTCGTGATTACGCCGTGATAAAACATCAACCATCCCTCGTCAGTAAGGAAAGGAACTGATCCTGCACCGATTTTCGTACATTGCCATGCACTCTCGGGGAATGGAGTAACTTTCATGACGCAACGATGTTCTCCCCAATATTTCATATCCGGACTATAACTCATATATATATCCCCGAACGGTGTGTGTCCGTTATCGCTCGGACGGCTCAACATGGCATATTTACCATTAATCTTTTGAGGAAACAATACTCCATTACGGTTAAATGGCAAAAAGGCATTCTCACATTGAAAAAATTCTTTAAAGTCGAACGTATATGCAATTCCGATCGTAGGTCCGTGATAACCGTTACACCACGTAATCCAATAACGGTCTTCGATCCATGTAACGCGCGGATCATACTTATATTCCGATTCGATCATATTCGTATTTCCGGCTTTAAACCGAATAGGTTCATGATTAATATCCCAGTGAATGCCATCTTTGCTGAAACCGGCAAAAATATTCATTTGCACCGCTTTATTGTCGCAGCGGAATACTCCGGCAAAACCGTCTCCAAAGGGAACGACGGCACTATTGAAAATACTGTTCGACGAAGGAATCTGATAACGTCCTATAACCGGATTTTTAGAGTAACGCCACATAACATCGGTACAACCTTCGGGACGATCTTCCCACGGCATATTAAAAATTTTTTCCATTTCTATCTGAAATTTTTATTGTTAATTTATTTTTCCCAAATTCATTCATTTATTCAGGCTGTCGTCTCCTTCTTATCGTTATTATAAGTAAACGGGACAAACCAAGTCACCAGAAAAGCCGGGATTGTAGCGACGAGTACCCAAATAAAAAAATTCCGGTATCCTAACCAATCACTTAAATATCCGCTCATCATTCCCGGAATCATTACACCGAGATTCATAATTCCGGAAGCAAAAGCGTAATGTGCCATTTGATGTTTTCCGGGAGCAACCTGCTGCATCATAAATAAGGTCAGACCGACAAAACCGAAACCGTACCCGAAATATTCAAACACGATAGCAGAACCGATAACCCATACATTAGAAGGCTGATATATTGCCAACAACAGATACACGACAAACGGGATATTAAATACGCAACAAAGAGAAAACAATGTCTTTCTCAAGCCGAAAGCAGAAATATAATATCCTGCCAGGATAGATCCCAACATGAAAGCTGCAGCTCCGAAAGTTCCATAGATAATACCTATTTCCTGAACAGGAAGACCTAATCCTCCCTGATCGATTCCGGCTTTAAGAAAAAGAGGAACGATTTTCATAGCATAACCTTCGGCAAAACGATATAAAATAATGAAACAAATATACCAGACTATATACTTCTTCTGAAAAAAGGTACGGATCACTTCCCACAACATATGCATAGCATCTTTTACCGTTCGAACATCACCTGACGCCGCACCCCCGGAAGGTAACATTCGGACATGATATAAAGACAAGACAACCATTATAGCCGCACAAATGCCCATAATCACCATCCAGGCATGTACTATGCCGATACTGTCCTTTAATGAACCGGCCAAATACACAAGACCTCCATTTGTTAAGATTTTCGCCAGATTATAAAATGCCCCTTGCCAACCTATATACTTAGCCTGCATCGTAGCATTCAGCTCGGTAAGATATACTCCGTCTCCGGCAATGTCATGCGTTGCACCGCTAAAAGCGATCACACCCATAAATGCTATTGCATAACAGAAAAAATCAGGTAGCGGCAATGACAGTGCGACCAAACCGAAAGCCACCCCCGTCACCATTTGGGTAGCAACGACAAAATATTTTTTTGTTTTAAACATCTCCAGAAAAGGACTCCACAAAGGTTTCAATGTCCAAGGGAGCATAATCAAAGACGTCCAGAAAGCAATTTGGGCATTAGACACACCCATATCCGAAAACATAAGTACAGACACCATCGACAAAGCGACAAATGGAAGTCCCATTGCAAAATAGACTGTCGGCACCCAACAGATCGGATTGATAGATTTGTTATCAGACATTATATTTCAAGTTTTAAAATTCGGAATTATGACAATGCCGAATCAATAATTTATTACGGTTTATACACCGAATAAGAATAAGGAAAATCTTCCGGTCGAACCCCTCGCTTCATATTCGGTTTAGCATTCATCTTCAAGGACAATTCTCCACCTGAAGAGATTTCGTCATGCGTTAAATAGTTCCGAGTAAACTTTTTACCGTTCAATTTTGCAGAATCGATATATAAATTCTTATCGTTATTATTACGAGCATCGATCACAAACACTTTGTTATTCGGCAAATTCAACGTTACCTTTTGAAAAAGAGGAGCTCCTAAAACATATTCGGGTTGCCCCGGACATACCGGATAAAAGCCCATCGCACTGCAAACATACCATGCTGAAGTCTGGCCGTTATCTTCATCTCCGCAATAACCTTTCGGGCCTGAATTATATAATCGGTTCAATACTTCCCGTACATGGTATTGAGCTTTCCACGGCTGACCGATATAATTATATAAGTAAATGGCATGCTGTACCGGCTGGTTACCATGAGCATACTGCCCCATATCCAATGCA
Source organism: Coprobacter sp. (assembly GCF_982436375.1). Taxonomy (NCBI): domain Bacteria; kingdom Pseudomonadati; phylum Bacteroidota; class Bacteroidia; order Bacteroidales; family Barnesiellaceae; genus Coprobacter; species Coprobacter sp. The sequence continues at coordinate 7,119 of NZ_CEWDCG010000075.1, forward strand.
ACCATTTCGGCTATCTCGTGAATTACAAAACCATACGTTCCCACATTATAATCTGCAGGAGCATTAAACATCGAATCCAGCTTCGCTCCCATCTGTTCATGACCGCCCATCAATTGAGCAAGCCCCTGAATATCATGCATAACACTCCACGTATAATGCCATGACGAACCTTCGGTAAAAGGACCTCCCCACTCTATAGCTCGAAAAGGCTCGATCCATTCCCCGTCTTTATTTTTCGCACGCATAAAACCGCATGAAGGATCAAACAAATTCTTATAATTCTGAGACTTTTTCTCATACACTTCGGCTATCGATACATTTCCTATAGACGCGGCAAAACGGCTCAAACACCAGTCGCTATAGGCATATTCCAATGTCTTGGCAGTAGCTTCGACATAATCGGGATACGGTACATACCCGAGCTTGTCATACTCTTCAAATCCATTTCGTCCGACAGAAGCCTCCCGACCTTGTGCCTGAGTCTGGTGCACCATAGCCTCTAAAGCCTTTTTTGCATCGAAACTGCGTATTCCCTTCATCCACGCATCCGTGATAAGCGATAGAGAATTATTTCCGATCATACAGCCCCGATGTCCCGGACTCGCCCATTCCGGCAAAAATCCGCTTTCTTCATAACTGTTGACTAAAGCCTGCATAATACGCTCCGAAACTTCCGGATAGACTAACGTAAACAAAGGATGCACAGCACGGAATGTATCCCAGAAACCATTATCCGTGTACATATATCCGGCATGAATTTTTCCATCATAGGGACTATAATATACCGGTTTTCCAGACTTATCGAATTCATAAAATTCCCGGGGAAATAAAAGAACCCTATACAAGCAAGAATAAAAAGTTTTCATCTGTTCCTCATTACCCCCTTCGGCTACGATACGCCCCATCATACTGTTCCACAGTTTTGCAGATTCGATCTTTAAATCAGCGACCGTTTTATTTTTCACCTCCCTGTCAAAATTCAGCCACGCTTGTTCTTCTCCTATAAACGAAGAAGCCACTCGGACAGTCAGCTTTTCACCTTCAGGGACATCGAACTGAAGATATGCACAAACCCGGTCATGCTCACCGACAAGCTTTCCCGGAAATAAGTCATCATTAATTTGTATCCCCTGATCCTTTATAGGATGGCTGAACTCCAACACGAAATAATTGGCAAAATTAGAAGGAACACCTCCACAATTATTTTTAGTATAACCCGTTACCCTACGATTTTGCTTGTCGATAGCCAAACGGCAACCTCCATGATAAGCATCTACAATAAAATATTGCTCTTTTCCCGGAGTAAACGCTATATCCAAAACAGCTCCGGTACGGGAAGCTGACAGTTCGGTCACAGTTCCGTTATCAAATTGGACTTTATAATAATCGGGACGGGCGATCTCGTTTTTATGAGAGAAGCGGGCTCCCCTATCTTTATAAGAAACTTTTAAGTCTCCTGAAACAGGCATTACCGAAAATGTTCCGTAATCATTTATCCATGGGCTGGGCTGGTGTGTCTGACGGAATCCTCTGATCTCCTCATCGGTATAAGCATATATCCAACCACTACGATTTTCTCCGGTTTGCGGAGTCCAAAAATTTACACCCCAAGGCACTGCTACTGCCGGATAGGTATTTCCATGTGAGAATTCAAAAGTCGACTCGGTTCCCATCAACGGATTGACATAATCTACAAACTCCCGTGCTTGTAAAGAAACCGTTGTTAATAATATTAATAATCCGGCTATTCCTATTTTTCTCTTCATAGTATAATATTATCACTTTTATCTATTACTGTTTATGCCCCATTTTGAAGGAGTACTCCCCATATCAATCTCTAAAATACCGCCTGCAACAATATCCTCATGAGTAAAGAACGGCTCTGTCAAAGGATTTCCGTTCAATCTTGCAGCCTGAATATATTTATTCTCGGAAGAATTATTATTAGTCCGTATCGTAAACGTTTTCCCATCCGAAAGATTTATCGTCGTTTCATCGAATAAAGGACGGCCTATCGAATAGACCGGTTTACCCGGACAAACCTGATAAAATCCCATACTATTCAAGATATACCACGCCGACATCTGTCCGCAATCTTCATTCCCGGAAATTCCGGCAGGAGCATTAAAATATTGACTATGCAACACACTATCTACCAATGCCTGAGTTTTCCACGGCTGGTCGATATAATTATACATGTGCAGAATATGATGACTCGGTTCATTTCCATGTGCATACTGACCTATCAGACCCGATATATCGGAAGAAACTGATTCTCCCTCTAATTTAGAACTAACGGTAAACAAAGAATCCAGCTTCTCGGAGAAAGCTTCTTTTCCTCCCATCAAAGCGACCAACCCCTCTATATCATGAGGAACAAACCATGTCCACTGCCATGCCGTACCTTCGCAATAATCATCATTCCGATGATTTGAAGAACGAGGATTAAACGGTGTACGCCATTTGCCTTTGGAGTCCACACCTCTCATAAATCGTGTGCTTTTATCGAAATACTTTTCATAAGCTTTACCTAAAAGACCATATCGAACATGGTTCAACGTATCATTCATCTCATTAGCAAATTGCGAAATACACCAATCGTTATAAGCATATTCCAAAGCCTTTGCCACCGATTCGTTTTCAAAATCGCACGGGATATACCCTAAAGTATTCTTATAATATTTAGATTTAGGCATCAGATGCGGTAAAACAAGAGGCGGGCAATGAATCCCGGCCGTATCATATTGTGCAGTCCTTAAACATGCCTGATAGGCTGTTTCGACATCGAAGTCGCGTTGACCTTTCATATAAGCATCCACAATTACAGGAACAGCATGGTATCCGATCATTGTCCCGGTATAATTAGAAGCTAAATCCCACATCGGAAAAATTCCGCCCTCTTCATGCTTACGAATTAACGAACGGATAAACTGGTTGTTCAACCCCGGATCTATTATCGTCATTAAAGGATGCAATGCCCGAAAAGTATCCCATAAAGAAAATACGGTATAAACCGGACGATCGGCAGAGGTCTGGTGTATTCGTAAGTCCATACCCAAATAACGACCATCAACATCGGCAAACAGATTCGGAGCGACAGCCGTATGATATAACGCCGTATAGAATATCTTTTTTTGATCCTCGTCTTTGGTCGAAATATCTATTTTAGAAAGATATCTTTGCCAATCCGAAGAAGCCTCTTTCCTGACCATATCAAAATCCCAATCCGGCAACTCCACTTCGACATTTCTCCTAGCACCTGCCATGTCGACACCCGAAATACCGACCTTAACAAGCACCTTCTCTCCTTCAGATGTCGCAAAGTGCAACAATACCTTTGATTGAGGTATTTTATTATCAGTACCCGGTATCATTACCGAGTCCGTCACCAGTTCATACGTAAAAGGCTTTGAAAATTCAGCATAAAAATTGATATACTGGTCAAAAGCCCAATAAACCGTTTTTTTACGTCCCCTTATTTCAGTATCGCTGATTACCTCGATCTGCATTTCTTCATTTTTCTGACGCTGCAAACTATAATCAAAATCCAATATAAATCCGGCCTTCTCACTTTCGGGGAAAGTATATCGATGAATTGCAGCACGTTTAGTAGCCGTAAGTTCGGCTTTCACTCCATAACGGTCGAGAAATACAGAATAATATCCCGGAACTGCCGTCTCATTCTCGTGAGAGAAACCCGAAGCATAAGCCTTGCTCTGACTGTCCAACGGCTCTTGTTCATATTGTTGCTCACCCACCGTCGGCATCAAAAGAACATCTCCGTAATCGCCACATCCGGTACCACTCAAATGAGTGTGGGAAAAACCATTGATCGTACTGTCGGAATAATGATAACCTGAACAGGCATCCCATTGATAGATACGAGTATCGGGACTGGGTTGGATCATCCCGTGCGGAACAATAGCTCCCGGAAACGTATGCCCGTGATCTCCGGTTCCTATAAAAGGATTGACATATTGAGTATAATCCGAAATATCCTTATTCTGAATAGAGCAAGAAGTTATTCCTAATAAAAAAACGACAACCGGTATGACCGAATAAAAATAGTGTTTCATAAATATGGTATTATCTCTATCTTTTTATTATAAGACGCATCAAAATATCTTATCCCCTACTCGGGAACTGAAATTTCCTACAAAAACATCTATATTATTAAAACGCTTAAATGTCCGAAAACACTAATTCGAATTACAATTTATATATAGACAAATTAACACGAAAAAAACAGACACCCTGATGATAAGCATTTTTCAGAAAATTTTATCCCATAAAAAAAGTTCCCGGAAATTCTTCCGGGAACTAATCAAAACATTTGCTGTGGCAATATCATAAACCGCCTTTAAACAAAATAACCTCAGCCATATATGTAAATGCCCCTGCCAAATAACCGCATAATGCCAAAAGAGAAATATGCCTCAAATACCACACAAAATTAATGCGTTCCAGCCCCATCACGACAACTCCGGCAGCCGAACCGATAATCAGCATACTGCCTCCTACTCCGACACAATAAGAAAGAAACTCCCAAAAAATACCGTCTTGCACAAAATATCCCATATATGCGGGATCAGATACAGAAAAGAGAATTGTCGGATCTACGATCGGGTACATTCCGATAGAAGCAGCAACTAACGGAACATTATCTACAATAGAAGACAATGCACCCAGCAATATATTAATCACATAAACATTATGGACATTTATATCGAGCCATTGAGCCGTACTTGTCAATATTCCGGTCGCTTGCAATACGGCAACAGCCATCAAAATACCCAGAAAAAAGAGAATTGTCGGTATATCTATTCGTTTCAGGACTTTCGGGACACGACATTGATGTGCTTCGTCTATCATTTTACGATTATACATTATCTCGGTAAAAATCCACAAAACACTTAAAGAGAACAAAATTCCGATAAAAGGAGGTAATGAAGTCACGGCTTTAAACAACGGAACAAAAATCAGCCCGAGAATACCTAATATCAATATTAACCGTTTCTCTCCGAAAGAGACAAAATCGCTATGAGTTTTGACCGTTGTATCGACCGGAGCTAATGTTCCTCCTAACATGCGAGAAGCAAATATTAAAGGTACGATCAAAGAAACCATACTGGGCAGCAAAACAAACTTGACCAATGCCGATGTCGTCACATTTCCTTTGACCCATAACATAATAGTCGTAATATCACCTATCGGAGACCACGCTCCGCCACTATTCGCCGCAATAACGATCATACTGGCATAAAGCCAGCGCTCCCGCTGATCACTGACCAACTTTCTCAACAACATAACCATAACAATCGCCGTAGTCAGATTATCAAGAACGGCAGACATAAAAAATGTTATGAATCCGAGAATCCATAGTAGTTTTCGCTTCTTACGGGTCGTAATACGGTTAGTAATGATAGAAAAACCGCCGTGAACATCGATCAGTTCGACAATTGTCATAGCCCCGATCAAGAAAAATAAAATCTCGGATATGTCCCCTAAATGCTCAATAACCTTAACATTGACAATAAAATTAAGACATTGCTGCGCTAAAGGCAAAGATTGAAGAGTCGTCGAAGAAGCCAGATAATGACTTAACTCTTCGGCATCCGCCACCGGAACTATAGATTCTGCTCCGAAAGCATACAAAACCCATAACAACATTCCTAATAAAAGAGCAACAGCAGCTTTATCTATTCGCAAAGGATGTTCGAGAGCTATCGCCAAATAGCCGATAATAAAGATAGTAACAATCGCTAATAACATGGTATTTATA
>NZ_CEWDCG010000076.1:0-12850 GCF_982436375.1 Coprobacter sp.
GGTCAAGAGTGTGCATTTTTAAAAAGCGTGAAAAAAAAGGAAATTATTAGGATTTCCTCGAAAGCGATTGAGCTATTTTTATACCTTTGTCCAAAATTTGCAAATGTGAATCTAATCATAGATCAGGGAAATACGACGACAAAAGTTGCTTTATTTTGTCAAGATAAGTTAGAATATGTAATGACTGTTGTAAAGCCGGATAAGCGGCTTGTTGATACTTTGCTTGATAAATATCGGGTTACGTCGTGTATTTATTCTTCAGTGGTTGATGTCCCTTTTTGTTTTTTGGACTATCTGCAGGAAAGAATATCCCGGTTTTGTTTTTTAGATGCAGACACTCCTATACCTGTAAAAATCGAATACGGGACACCGACGACATTGGGACGGGACAGGATTGCAGGGGTGGTAGGCGCTTTTTATGAAAAACCGGATTGCGATATATTGATAATCGATGCCGGTACGGCGATTACATATGATTTATTGCTGAAACGAGGAGTGTTTATCGGAGGAAATATTGCTCCGGGTATCAGGATGCGGTTGAAAGCATTGAATCATTTTACCGGAAAACTGCCTTTGATTGAGAAAGTCGGAGATTTTTCGCTTATGGGTACGGATACGGAAACTGCGATACGTGCTGGAGTAATACAGGGAGTTTTATTTGAAATGGAAGGTTATATAAGGGAGCTTAAGGCTATATATCCGGATCTTTTGGTTTTTTTAACGGGCGGCGATGCTTTTTTATTGGCTGAAAGATTAAAAACTCCCATATTTGTGGATAAAAATATTGTATTAAAAGGATTAAACAGAATACTTTATTATAATGCTGAAAAATAAAATATCTATTGTCTTAATAGCGTTGTCCTTGTTAGGGGGAATGAGTAGTTTGGCACAGAATAACACGAATTCTCCGTATTCACGTTACGGGTATGGTATTCTGGAAGATAATGCGGTCGGTGCGAATCGAGGAATGGGCGGAGTCGGATATGGATTTCAAAGTGGACGACAGATTAATATAAAGAATCCGGCTTCGTATGCAGCGATGGATTCTTTAACATTTCTTTTCGACATAGGAGTCAGTTTGCAAAATACATGGATGAAAGAAAATTCCTTGAAAGAATCTGAAGTAAACGGAAACTTAGATTATGTCGCTTTGCAGTTCCCATTGGGGCGTCATATGGCGGGAAGTGCCGGATTGACACCATTCTCTTCGGTAGGATACAGTTTTGGCGGTTCGATTCCGAACGGTTCTTATACACAAGTCGGGGAAGGTGGTATCAGTCAGGCTTTTATCGGATTGAGCGGACATATCTATAAAGGCCTTTATCTCGGGGCTAATGTGTCATATCTTTTTGGAAATATAGAGCATACCACGACTTTGTTGCCTAAGGATAATACGATCGGAAGTATTTTCTTGAAAAAATTGCATGTTTCGGATTTTCGAGTTGAGTTCGGGTTACAATATACGCACAATATAAATAAGAAAAACCGGATTACCGTAGGGGCGGTTTATACTCCAGAGAAAAAATTGCTCGGCCGTACTTATACTTATGAGGAAATTTATTCTACAACTTCCGGGTCGACTTCTGTATCGAGATCAGATTCATCGAGTATAAAATCGAGATATTCTCTTCCTACCTCCATAGGTGCAGGTTTTACCTATGTATGGGATGAACGATTGACTGTAGGAGCTGATGTCACTTTTCAGGATTGGAGCAGTGTGAGGTATGACGGAGTGAAAGACAGTTTGAACAATCGTTTAAAAGTGGCCATTGGTGCGGAGTTTTTGCCAAATCCGATGTCGGGGAATTATATGAAGCGTATGCGTTATCGGTTAGGGGCATTTTATAATCATTCTTATCTCAAAGTCAAGGGATGTGATATAGATGAATATGGGATTACTTGCGGTTTCGGATTTCCAGTAAGACGAGATAAATCTATATTGAACCTTTCTTTGGAATATTTAAATAGGCAATCTACGCCGACATCATTTATTCGTGAAAACTTTTTAAGAGTTTCATTGAGTCTTACCTTTAATGAACTTTGGTTCTTTAAACGGAAATTTGAATAACCGTTGTTTTACAAAATACAGAGAGATGTTGTTCGATAAAAAGAATAACATCTCTTTCTGTTTTTTTATAAAAACAATAAAAAGAGAGATATTAATTGCGGCTCTGTAACTAAATATTTAATTTTGCCTTTAATATAAAGAACCGAAAAACAGAATGAATACGATTCGCAGAACTTTATTAGGATTTCCGCTTACCGGTATTGCGTTTGCAGTGGCATTTATCTTAATGTCCGTTTTTTTTAGTTCCTGTGATAAGAAAGTAAAAAATGAAGTGGTTAAAGCCTTTTCAGATCCGCATAAAGTTCCCTCGTTAAGTAGTTTCGATGTAACGACATTGATTTCGGATTCGGGAATTACTCGTTATCGTATCAAGGCTAAAGAATGGTTGATGTTTGAAAATGCGAAAGAACCGTATTGGTTATTTCCGCAAGGAATTTATGTGGAAAAATTCGATGAGAATTTTCATGTAGATGCTTTTATTATGGGAGATTCAGCTATTTTTTATAAATATAAGCAGCTTTGGGAACTCAGGGGGAATGTAAAGATGGCTAATTTGCAGGATGAAAGATTCTTTACCGAGTTACTTTTCTGGGATCAAAAAAAACGTGAGATATATTCGGATAGTGCCATTCATATTGAAAAAGTGGATCGCATAATAGAAGGGATCGGTTTTGTTTCTAATGAACCTATGACTCAGTACACGATACGTCGGACAACCGGAATTTTTCCAATGAAATCGCCTGCCGAAGAACAGCGGGGTGAATCGGACAGTTTAAAAAATGTGAGAGATACGAATGCTCGTCGTTATGCACCGCAAAAGAAAGGAGGAAAATCATGACTACGGTCTTTATGATAATTATTCCATTGCTGTTGTCTGCATTTTTTTCGGGCATAGAAATTGCATTTGTATCTTCAAATAAGGTCCGTTTTGAATTGGATATGAAGAAAAAGACGCTTCTTGGGCGTATTCTTAATTTATTCTATCATCATCAGGAAGAGTTCATTTCTACGATGCTTGTCGGCAATAACATCGCGTTGGTCATTTATGGCATCGGTATGGCCGATTTGCTCTCTCCGGTATTCTCCTTTATTTGGGATCAGGAGATATTTATTATATTGGGACAAACTGTCGTATCGACATTGATCGTTCTTCTGACAGCCGAATTTCTGCCTAAAACTATTTTTCGGATTAATCCTAACTTATCATTAAAAGTTTTTGCCATACCGCTTTATGTTTTTTATCTGTTGCTGTATCCGATTGCGAAATTTACATCATTGCTTTCATTCGGAATCTTAAAGATAGGAGGGGTTCGCATCGATCGGTCGGGGGATGATGGGACTATGAGTAAGGTCGATCTTGATTTTTTTATTCAACAAAGTATAGATAAGTCGCAGGGAGAAGCAGAAGTCGATACAGAAGTTAAAATTTTTCAGAATGCTTTGGACTTTTCTAATTTACGCATTCGTGAATGTATGATTCCCCGTACAGAGATTGTAGCGGTTGATATCGATATGTCATCGGAGAAGGATTTGGTTGCTCTATTTATTGAAACCGGACTTTCTAAAATTTTGGTTTATAGAGATAATATTGATAATGTATTGGGTTATATACATTCTTCCGAAATGTTTAAACAAGCAGCAGATTGGAAGTCTTATATTAAGCCTATATTGTTAGTTCCGGAGACGATGACCGCTCAGAAATTAATGAAAAATTTGATGCAACAGAAAAAAAGTATCGCTGTCGTTGTGGACGAGTTTGGCGGAACTGCCGGTATTGTGACGCTTGAAGATCTGGTTGAGGAAATATTCGGAGATATTGAAGACGAGCACGATACGTTGAATTATATTGCACGGAGAACCGGAGAAAACTGTTATGAGTTCTCAGGACGTGTCGAAATAGAAAAGATTAATGAGCTTTTTGATATAGGGTTACCCGAGTCTGATGAGTATATGACAATTGCCGGATATATTCTTTATCATTATAAAACGATACCTAAGCCCGGAGAAACGATTGAAATAGAGAATTATAAATTTGAGATATTAAAAGGAAATAGAACCAAAATAGAGTTGGTGAAAATGAAAATTGAGAACTAAAGGAAATTTTTGACTTTACGATATGTTTGTAAATGCTTTTTTTCGTATCTTCGTGCACTTACTTGGAAAATAATTTAAAAAAATATAAAACTAAAAACACAATCTAATAAATGGCTACGTTACAAAAAATCAGAGGTAAAGCCGGCCTTCTTGTCGGAGTGATCGGGGTGGCTTTACTGGCTTTTATCGTGGGAGACCTTTTAAATTCAGGTCATACTTTCTTTAACATGAACCGCAATAAAATAGCGGTAGTTAACGGTAAAAAAATTACTCCGGAAGAATTTCAGGCACAAGTTCAGACTCGTACCGAAGAGATGCAGAATATGTATAGAAGACAATATGGCATGTCTCTTCCCGAAGGTGCAGCTTCTCGTATAAACAAGGAAGTATATGATCAGATGGTGCAGGATATTTTGTTAACGGATGCTACTGCCGAATTGGGCCTTACGGTATCTAAAGAAGAGTTGGCCGATTTGTTGCAGGGAGATAATATCGTGCCTATGGTAAAACAACAATTTACCGATCCTCAAACCGGAGTTTTTAATAAAGACTTGTTGTTGAATTTCTTGCAAGTGGTCCTTAATGAGGATGAGTCGAATCTTAATGGAGAAATGGCACAACAGCTCAAAGCTCGACGCGAGGCTTGGTTAAATATTGAAAAGACAGTGAAACAACAACAGCTGGTCGGAAAATATTTTACTTTGTTGTCAAAATCTATGGCTCCGAATAAGCTCGATTTGGAAGCTGCTTATAACGGTGCTAAAAATAGTGTAGATTTTGCGTATGCAGAACAATCTTATACTTCTATACCCGATTCTACGGTAGTTATCAGCGAATCTGAGTTGAAAAATCTATACAACAAGCAGAAAGAAAACTTTAAGCAGGATGAAAAGCGTGAAGTAAAATTCTTTGCAGTAGATATAGTTCCGAGTGAAGGTGATTATAAGATGACCGAAGAAAAGATTAATAACCTTAAAGAAAATTTTTCTACGACAGACGATATTGCCGGAATGTTGAGTTTTAATACGGATGTTCCTTATGTAGACGCATACGTTGCTCAGAGAGACATGGATCCGGAAATGAAAAAATTTGCAGAAACAGCTCAAATAAATGAAGTTTATGGTCCTGTTTTTGAAGATGAGTCATATAAAATGTATCGTTTGATAGGTAAGAGCGTAGCTCCTGACTCAGTGAAGGTACGTCATATTATGTTCCCTCTTCAGGCAGATGCAAAAGTTAAAGATCAGATGGACAGTGTTTTGACTGTTTTGAAAAACGGCGGAGATTTTGCTGCTTTGGCAAAACAATTCTCGGTAGATCAGAATTCTGCTGCTAATGGTGGTGATCTCGGCTGGTTGACAGAAACTTCTGCTGTACAATTCGGACAGAAATTCGTTTCTTCTGTTTTTAATGGAGGATCAGGATATTTTACTGTGGAAACGCCGTATGGACAGCATATTATGCAGGTAACTGAGCGTACAGCTTCTGTTCCTAAGGCTAAGGTGGCACAATTGGTTCTAAAGGTACGTCCGAGTTCAGAGACTTATAGCACATTATATAACAAGGTAAGTTCTTATATCGCTGAAAACGGGAAATTAGAATCATTCGAGAAAAATGCAAAGGATAAAGGTTTCTCCTTGAATACGGTTGAGTTGACTCCTGAAGATATTAGCGTAGGTATGTTGAACGACGGGCGTGAAATCGTGAAATGGGCTTATAAATCGGATAAAGGTGATATTTCAGAAATTTTCAATATAGAAAATAAGTTTCTGGTAGCAGCTCTTACGAATGTAACCCCTGCAGGTTATGCACCGTTAAAAAGTCTCGAGAGCTATCTTAAAATGCAGTTGTTGGCTGATAAAAAGGCTGATATGATTATGAAGTCATTATCTGAGAAATCACCGAAGACTCTTGATGCCTATGCTTCGGCTATGAGTTCGAAGATCGATACGGCTAAGTTTGTAACTTTCAACACTTCTGTAATTACAGGTATCGGCCGTGAGCCGGCATTGTGCGGTGTAGCTCCTTATGCTTCGGTGGGACAATTACAAGGTCCTGTCAAGGGGAATAATGGAGTGTATGTATTGGCTGTAACTAAGAAAGATGAAAGTTCTGTTCCTATGAATGCCGAAATGGAAAAACGAAAATATGAACAGATGATGTATTCGATTCTTTCCAGTCAGATTATGGAAGTTATGAAGGATAAAGCCGATATAGAAAATAACCGTGTAAAATTTTTCTAAATTGATGATGATAAAATAAAAAGGGAGGATGATGAGTCCTCCCTTTTTGTTTTATTCTTTTGATTAAAGATTTCTGTATATTCCGTTGTGATCTTTATACTCTTTGTTTATTTTTGTACTAAATAACGAAACGAGTGGAAAAAAAATATTTGGCAGGGAAAACATTAGATGAACTTAACGGGATCGTTGCCCGTATGGGAATGCCCCGTTTTACAGCTGGGCAGATTGCTGCATGGCTATATGAAAAACGGGTTCGGAATATAGATGAAATGACAAATTTATCTAAACAGAATCGTGAACGTCTCGCAGCTGAGTATGAGATAGGCTATTCTGTGCCCGTGGAGGAAATGCGTTCGGTGGACGGTACTGTCAAATATCTTTTTAAAACGACTTCCGGAAACTTTGTCGAGTCTGTATATATTCCTGATCGGGATAGGGCGACGCTATGTGTGTCATCTCAGGTAGGATGTAAGATGAATTGTTATTTTTGTATGACCGGTAAGCAAGGGTTCAATTCCCAGCTTACAGTTCGTGAAATTATGAATCAGATTATTTCTATACCGGAAAGTGCCAAGTTGACAAATTTGGTATTTATGGGGATGGGAGAGCCCTTGGACAATTTGGATGAAGTAATGACGGCTTTAACAATTTTGACTGCAAAATGGGGATTTGCTTGGAGTCCGAAGAGAATAACAGTTTCTACGATCGGAGTAAAACGAAACTTGACCCGTTTTTTAGAAGAAACGGATTGTCATTTGGCTGTAAGTTTGCATAACCCTTTTCCGGAGGAACGCTTGTCTATTATGCCTGTACAGAAAGCATATCCTATTGCAGATATAATATCACTGCTCCGGAATTATGACTTCAGTCATCAGCGCAGGCTGTCATTCGAATATATCATGTTCAGTGGTTTTAATGATTCCCTTAAACATGCGGAGGCACTGGCAAAATTGTTAAAAGGATTGGATTGTCGGATAAATTTGATTCGTTTTCATGCAATTCCGGGAGTAAACCTTAAAACGTCAGTTGAATCGGATATGGTTATTTTCAGGGATTATTTGAATCGCAAGGGATTTACTTGTACGATACGTACATCGCGAGGTGAAGATATATTCGCTGCCTGCGGAATGTTATCGACTGCAAAGAAAGGCGAGATCGGCAATAAATGCTGAAAGAGCTTATATATTATGACCGTGTAGAGATATTATGTTAAAATAATTGCTTATCTTAGAGCATTGAATTAGGCAAGTATAATCTAAAATAGTATTTGTCTGTTTTATATAAAGAATAAAAACTCATGGAACAAGATTATAAGATCAAGGTAGGAATTACTCAAGGTGATATAAATGGAGTCGGATATGAAGTTATTTTGAAAACATTGTCAGACCCTCGTATAACAGAAATGTGTACCCCTGTGGTATATGGCTCTTCGAAAGTGGCGGCCTATCATCGTAAGGCATTGGATTTGCCGACTATTAATTTCAATATTATTACCAATGCCGAGCAGATTTCGGACATGAAGTTGAATATGATCAACTGTATCGATGAAGAAGTAAAAGTCGAATTGTCAAGACCAACGGCTCAGGCAGGTGAAGCGGCTTACCGGGCTTTGGAGAGTGCTACGAATGACTTAGAAAACGGGTTAATAGATGTGTTGGTGACAGCGCCTATTAATAAACATACGATCCAGTCCGATAAATTTGAGTTTCCCGGGCATACCGAATATTTGGAGAAAAAATTAGGAAAAGGCAAAAAATCTTTAATGATATTATTGAATGACATTTTGCGTGTAGCTTTAGTGACAGGGCACATTCCTTTATCTGAAGTACCTTCTCGGATTACCAAATCGGATATTGTACAGAAATTGCGTATTTTCAATCACTGTTTAAAGCAAGACTTCGGTATTGTAAAGCCTCGTATTGCGGTTTTGTCATTGAACCCGCATGCCGGAGAAGACGGACTTCTTGGAAATGAAGAAAAAGAGATTATTATTCCGGCATTGAAAGAGGCCGAAGAAATGGATATTCTTTGTTTCGGGCCTTATGCAGCTGATGGTTTCTTTGGTTCAGGTCATTTTTCTAAGTTCGATGGTGTTTTGGCTATGTACCATGACCAAGGGCTTGCTCCGTTTAAGACTTTAGCGATGGAAGATGGCGTAAATTATACTGCCGGGCTACCTTTTATACGCACTTCGCCGGCCCATGGTACAGCGTATGATATTGCCGGAGAGAATAAAGCTTCGGAAGAGTCGTTCCGGCATGCTCTTTACTTGGCATTAGATGTTTTTGCTTGTCGCAATAATTATCGTCAAATGAAAGCTAATCCTCTTCGTCGTCAATATTTTGATAAAAGTGGAGACAATGAAGTTCTTGATCTTAATGCTCCTTAGAAGGAGTGATTTGTCTGGAGTCTCAACCTTCCTGATAGGGGTAATATTTTGTCAGATTTTTTCAAACTCTTTTCCTGTTTTTTATTTGTTAGATAGCTTGTTATTGCTTTCATAAGTATTTAGAGGCGATAGCAGGGAGGGGGGGGGAAATGTGTTTATATTTTCGGACAGATAAAATCTACAATATCATTAGTTAATAATTCTTTTGTTAATAGAGAACTGATAGATGTGTGAAATTCAGAGATTGTTTTGATTAAAAGAATATTCCTTCAGAGCCAATCTGAATTTTGCTCGGGTAAGGTTTTGGAGTTTTTTCGAGTATGTTTTGTCGTTTTTATGAGGAGGATAGCGGGCTATCTGATGAGTGAAGAAGGGAAAACAGACCGGAAGAAAGCGCAAAGATGACCTGATAGTATTTTTATTGGAAAAATTAGATAGTCTCCAAAACAAAAATGGAGTCGAACGGTTACATATATAAATAAGGGAGGTCTTGGAAAAGATGGAAATAGAAATTTTGTTGTAGATAAGAATATTGAGAAGACCTGTATTTGTAGATGTTTATTATATCGTGTTTAAATCGGACACTCTTGTCAGTTGCATTTAAATAGAATTATTGTGTACGGTGTATAACTGTGCTACGAAGGGAGGGATATGAAACAAAACAGACATCAGAACATTATGTTTGAGGCAGCATTGAAACCGATCGACACTGATCCTGTAGATTTATTGTTTTTTCGTCCTGTCGGATACCGTTGTGCTTTGTTTTTCCATAAGTTAGGCTTGTTGCCCAATACTATTACAGTTGTTTCCATATTATTGGGAATATCTTCAGGATTCTTTTTATATTTTGAGGATATATGGTATAATATAATTGGAATATTATTATTGTTTTGCACACATCTTTTGGATTGTACGGACGGACAATTAGCACGAATGATCGGACGTTATTCTCGGTTAGGACGGATTTTAGATCATTTGAGCGGGTGTGCCTGGTCTGTTTCTGTTTATATGGCGTTATGTTTACGTTTGATGAATTCAGGTTGGGATTTTTCTGTCTTTTTTTTAGCCTTGATTACTGGATATTTTCATTTTAGGCAAGCTTCTGCTATCGATTATTATCGTAATTTTTATTATCTTTTTTCACGGAAAGAATTAGTTTGTGAATTTGAATATAAGACGCAATTGCACTTGAAGTATAAACGATTGAGTTGGAAGGCTGATTTTTATAGGAAATTTTTTTTGTCTTTCTATCTTCAATATATGGTTTATCAAGAAAGATTTACTCCGGATATGCAAGAGTTGCGTCGGTTATTAAAGAAACGGTTTGGCAATGATATTCCGGATTGGTTGAGGATACAATTCGAAGAAAAAAGTCTTCCGTTGATGATGTATAGTGGTATGTTATCTTTTAATATACGTATTATTACCTTGTTTATTGCTGTTTTGTTTGATGCTCTGTGGATTTATTTTCTGTTCGAACTTACGATATTGAATGCAATATTGTTCTACCTGATATACAGACATGAAAAAGTTTGCCGTTATTTTATTGAAAAGTTGAATCGAATATAGCTTTCAGATTTTAAACACAACCAAAGAGTTCGTTCGTTAGGTATAGAAGTGTGTTTAAAAAATTGCTTTTAAGAATCTTAATATATGTGGCTTTGTATCTTTTTAAAAAGTCGTATCTTTGTGGAAAGTTTACGGATCGGAATAAATTGAGTGTCCGACAAATATTTAACCGAAATAAAGTAAAGTATTAAGGATGGGAAAAGTTTTAATTATAGGAGCCGGCGGAGTAGGTACGGTAGTTGCTCATAAAGTAGCGCAAAATCCGGATGTTTTTACAGAAATAGTGTTGGCAAGCCGGACGAAATCGAAATGCGATGCTATTGCAGAGGCAATCGGTAGTGACCGGATAATCACAGATCAGGTAGATGCCGATAATGTAAACGAATTGATAAAGTTATTCAATACGCATAAGCCGGATATTGTAATTAATGTTGCACTTCCTTATCAGGATTTGACGATTATGGATGCTTGTTTAGCTTGCGGTGTAAATTATTTGGATACGGCAAATTATGAGCCGCTTGATGAAGCTAAATTTGAATATAAGTGGCAATGGGCATATCAGGAACGTTTCAAAAAGGCGGGATTGACAGCTATTCTGGGTTGCGGTTTTGATCCGGGTGTATCGGGTGTATATACGGCTTATGCCGCAAAGCATTATTTTAAAGAAATGCACTATCTGGATATTGTCGATTGCAATGCCGGAGATCATGGTAAAGCTTTTGCGACAAACTTTAATCCGGAAATTAATATTCGGGAGGTTACGCAAAAGGGAAAATATTATGAAAACGGCAAATGGATTTATACAGAGCCTCATGAAATTCATAAACCGCTGAATTACCCGAATATAGGTCCGAAAGAATCGTATGTGATTTACCATGAAGAATTGGAGTCGTTGGTGAAAAATTATCCGACATTGAAACGTGCGCGTTTCTGGATGACTTTCGGACAGGAATATCTGACTCATTTAAGAGTAATTCAAAATATAGGAATGGCGCGTATCGATCCTATTATGTATAATGGGGTGGAAATTGTTCCGATACAATTTTTGAAAGCAGTGCTTCCTAATCCTGGAGAGCTCGGTGAAAATTATGTAGGTGAAACATCTATCGGCTGTCGTATTAAGGGTATTGATAAAGAAGGTAAAGAGATGACCTATTATGTCTATAATAATTGTAGCCATCATGCTGCTTATCTCGAAACGGGAGCACAAGGAGTCAGTTACACTACTGGAGTTCCGGCTATGATAGGTGCAATGATGTTCTTAAAAGGTCTGTGGAAAAAGCCCGGAGTCTATAATGTAGAGGAATTCGATCCCGATCCGTTTATGGAACAGTTGAACAAGCAAGGATTGCCTTGGCATGAAATATTTAATGAAGACTTGGAAGTCTGATTGACATTCGTTTTTGAACGATTATATATTGAATTATTGTCATTCTGGAGAAGATACCGGAATGACAATATTATTTTTAGAGCCTGTTCGATCTTTGTATAAACCTTTTTTATTACTTTCGAGATTTTGATGAGAGACAGTTACCAATCTATTTTTCGTAGCCCTTTTTGTTTTAAATAAGTTATTAGTTCTTGAGGACGATCAGTCTGAATTATTGTTGCTTTATTTTTCAGAACCCATCCCCAACTATTATCCGGATCATTGACTGCTTTTTCATCATCATGTCCTCCGCATAGACTTTCCCATAAGGTATTGATCCATATCCGACAATTCGATTCGGCTATCTTATCGATATAAGATAATTGCTCGAAATCATCGGTTTTAAAACCTATTTCCATTGCTATCGGCTGAAAATCTTTTAAAAAAGAATCGATATATGGAATAGCTCCGGATGTATCTAAATCGACAATAGGCATATATATAATATTTTTGTACAGAGACAATTTCTTTTTTACATCATTCACAGAACCGCGTCCTTTTAAAATGATGTAGTTTTCCATCCCGGCTTCTTTTATAATGGGTTCAATGTCTGATAAATAATTCTCACCTTTATCAATATTGACAAGAATTTTCCCTTTACAGGCTGATAATGCCTCTTTTAAAGTCGGGATAGTTTCCTTAGAGAGCTCTCCGCTATTGTAACGTAGCTTGAAGTTCTTGAGTTCTTTTACCGTATAGTTATTTATATATCCTTTTCCGTTTGTCGTGCGATCTATACTATTGTCGTGCATTAAGACAAAATCTCCGTCTTTAGTCTTTTGTATATCTATCTCGACCATATCTGCTCCTATCGATATAGCACTTTTGATTGCTGCAATAGAGTTTTCCGGGGCATGTCTCCAATCACCCCGATGAGCAACGACAAAAATATAATCGGGTTTATTGCTTTTTAGAATAGACAATAATGCTTCTGTCCGATTATTGGCCGTAACGGTAAGATTTAAGAGTATAAGATAAAATAATAAGTGATATTTTTTCATCAATTGAAAATATGAATTATCGATTAGACAATGCAAAATAGCGAAAATCCGAAAGAG
>NZ_CEWDCG010000077.1:0-12833 GCF_982436375.1 Coprobacter sp.
GATATTTTTTACTATTCAGCGATAACAATACAGGTTTTATCGATTTTTTTTTGCACAATAATTTTTTTATCTTATTTTTGTAATAATCAAAAAAGCATATACTACCTGTACAGAATGATTTTTTGATTAAACTATTCTATATATTTTGGTTATTCGACAGCCATTCCGTGAGGAAAGGCTGTTGTTTTTATATTCCGGCTTAACAACTTCGCACCAATAAAAAATTAAAGACGACCTGACAGTTCTAATATCTCAGCAGGGGAATCCACGATATAGCAAGCACCGTTTTCTACCAACTCTTCACAAGTGCGAAACCCCCATGTCACACCCACAGAAGTAACCGTCGCCGCTGCAGCCGTTTGCATATCTACCCCCGAATCTCCGACATATAGCGTCTCATTTGCCGATACACCATTCACCCGAAGTATTTCTTTTACAATGACCGGATCAGGTTTTACCGGAATTCCCTCACGCTGACCGAGTATCGTAGAAAAAATGATGTCTTTAAAATAATAGTGCACCAACTTCTCCGTACCTTCTTGATACTTATTCGAAGCAACAGCCAAAGCAATGCCTTTATGTTGCAATTCTCTTAATAGTTCTGAAATGCCCGGATAAGGAACTGTTAAGCATGTATTGTTTTGGGTATAATGCTCCAAAAAGAAACCTCTCATCCTTCCTATATTTTCCGGAGTACGCGCATTCTCGGGAAGTGCCCTTTCAAAAAGTTTATTTATTCCGTTCCCGACAAAATAATTATAAGCATCAGTTTCATGTTCAGGAAAACCACATTGCTTTAATGCATAATTGGTACTCCCTGCCAAATCACTGATCGTATTCAGTAAAGTACCGTCCAGATCAAATATTACCAATTTTATCATCTTCTTCTGTTTTTTATGGAACGAAAGTAAAAAAAATAGGTTTACCATACAAACAGACTCTTTTTATGTTTTACAGCATAGTCAATCTACACACCACAACACATAAAACAATAATAATCAACATATTAAATACAATCAAATTAAAATGTGCACGCACACACAATAAAAAATATTATAAATACCCGATATTTTTCGCTACATTTGCGAATCATAAATGTGTACGCACACACAGCATAAAATAGCTCATGACCGATAAAACAAAAAATGTTCGCATTTCAGA
The DNA here is from genome assembly GCF_982436375.1 of Coprobacter sp. Taxonomy (NCBI): domain Bacteria; kingdom Pseudomonadati; phylum Bacteroidota; class Bacteroidia; order Bacteroidales; family Barnesiellaceae; genus Coprobacter; species Coprobacter sp. The sequence continues at coordinate 1,162 of NZ_CEWDCG010000077.1, forward strand.
TATTGCCCGTATGGCAGGAGTATCCGTCGGAACAGTCGACCGGATTCTGCATAACAGAGGAAAAGTATCTAAAACAGCCCAAGAAAAAGTAAACCGAGTATTGCAAGAAGTTGAATATCGACCCAATCTTATGGCTCGGTCGCTGGCATTGAAAAAGCAATTCAATATCGCTGCTTTGATTCCGGCTTTCCGGCCGGGAGAATATTGGGAAAAGGCTGCGGAAGGGATAGACAAAGCTGCCGGAGAGCTGAACGACTACAACATTGTCGTTCAAAAAATATTCTTCGACCAATATGACCAAACCTCATTCGAGCACGTTTGTGAAACGGTTCTTTCTGATGAATTTAACGGGGTACTGATCGGAACATTATTTTCAGACTCGGTAACCGAACTCTCTGCCCGTCTCGATGAAAAACAGATACCATACGTGTATATCGATTCCAATATCCCCGAAAACAATCAATTGGCATATTTCGGAACCAATTCTTATGACGGAGGATATATTGCCGCAAAATTGCTTACGGGGAAAATAGCACAAGGAAGCGATATTCTCATCGGAAAAATAATTAGGGAACGAAACAACAGTTCTACTCAGGTCAAAAATAGAGAAAAGGGTTTTATGGAATATCTCCATAAAACTGGGTTCTCCGGTCATGTCTTCTCGTGCGAACTGCATATCGATGAACCCGAATATAACGAAAAAGTCCTAAACCGGATATTCAAAGCCAATCCCGGCATAAAAGGAGCTGTCGTATTTAATTCGGTATGTTGCGTATTGGCAGATTACTTGGAGAACAACGGTAAAAGAGAGATAAAGCTGGTGGGATATGACCTTATCGAAAGAAATATACGACATCTGTCAGAAGGGACGATTACATGGCTTATCGCCCAACGCCCCGAGATACAAGGATACAACGGAATAAAAGCATTGGGGAATTTTCTGACATACGGTAAAAAAGCGCCTCGAATCAACTTTATGCCGATAGATATTCTTATTAAAGAAAATATCGGCTATTATCAAAACAATAATCTTTAAAACTTAATATTACAATTATGGCAAATCTATTCAGTGTAAAAGACAAAGTAGTGGTAATGACCGGAGCTGCCGGTATTCTCGGACGTACGATATCTTCATATCTTGCCGGAGAAGGTGCAAAAATGGTTATCCTCGATCGTAATGAAGAAGCGGGAAACGAACTGGTAAATAACATTAAAGCTGCCGGAAACGAAGCCATATTTTTATATACCGACGTGCTAAACAAAGAAGTTCTATTGCAAAACAAAAAAGATATTATCGCCAAATACGGACATATAGATGTATTGCTTAACGCAGCAGGAGGTAATATGGCGGGTGCTACGATTCCTCCCGAAAAGACGATTTTCGATCTTGACGTGGAGGCTTTCCGAAAAGTTGTCGATTTGAATCTTTTCGGTACGGTATTACCCACAATGGTATTCGCAGAAGAGATGGCGAAACAAAAAGAGGGAGCTATCGTAAATTTCAGCTCCGAATCGGCTCTACGTCCACTAACCCGTGTCGTAGGCTATGGTGCAGCAAAAGCCGCAATATCGAACTTTACAAAATATATGGCCGGCGAACTTGCTCTGAAATTCGGACCGGGATTGCGTGTCAACGCCATTGCTCCGGGATTTTTCCTGACCGAACAAAACCGCACTTTATTAACTAATCCCGACGGTTCACTGACCGACCGCTCACGTGTTATCCTCGCTCATACACCATTCGGACGTTTCGGTGAACCGGAAGAACTTGTCGGCACGATCCAATACCTGATCAGCGACGCCTCGAAATTCGTAAGCGGAACAGTGGCTATCGTCGACGGAGGATTCGACGCATTCTCGATTTAATAACCAACTTAGAAAATTACAGATATGATTTTATGCGAACAAACATGGCGCTGGTACGGACCGAATGACCCTGTCAGCCTGCAAGATATAAAACAAGCCGGAGCTACCGGAATCGTAAACGCCCTGCATCAAATTCCCAACGGAGAAGTATGGACTGTTGAAGAGATCATGAAACGCAAAAAAATGATCGAAGATGCCGGACTCAAATGGTCGGTCGTAGAGAGTGTTCCGGTACACGAGCACATAAAAACCCAGACCGGGGATTTCCAGAAATATATCGATAATTATAAAGAAAGTTTACGGAATCTCGCTCAATGCGGCATATATATCGTGACTTATAACTTCATGCCGGTACTCGACTGGACTCGTACCGATCTCGCCTATACCATGCCCGACGGATCGAAAGCCTTGCGTTTCGAACGGGCGGCTTTTCTTGCCTTCGACCTTTTTATCCTGAAAAGACCGGGTGCTGAAAAAGAATATTCCGATGAAGAAAAGGCCAAGGCAAAAGCCCGTTATGATCAAATGAGCGAGGCCGACAAACAATTACTGATACGCAACATGATTGCCGGGTTGCCGGGATCGGAAGAGAGTTTTACCGTAGAACAATTTCAGGAAGCCCTCGATCGGTATAAAGACATAGATGCGGAAAAACTACGTGCTAATCTGATCTATTTCTTAAAAGAAATCACTCCGGTAGCTGACGAAGTCGGCGTAAAATTAGTCATTCATCCGGATGACCCCCCCTACCCGATTTTGGGATTGCCAAGAATATTGAGTACCGAAGAAGATTTCAGAAAACTGATCGAAGCTGTTCCGAACGAATCGAACGGACTTTGTCTGTGTACCGGATCATTCGGTGTACGGGGAGACAATGATCTTGCCGGAATGATGGAACGTTTCGGCGACCGCATCAATTTTGTACATTTGAGAAGTACGCAACGGGATGAAGAGGGAAATTTCTATGAAGCCAATCATCTCGAAGGAAATGTCGATATGTATAACGTAATGAAAAATTTCCTACTGTTGCAACAACGTAGAGGCGTTTCCATACCGATGCGTCCCGACCACGGACACCAAATGATAGATGACCTCCACAAAAAAACCAATCCCGGATATTCTTGTTTGGGTCGGATGCGTGGTTTGGCCGAATTACGCGGATTGGAAATCGGCATCGCGAAATCACTATTTAAATAAGACATCCATTCTATACATAACTGACCTTTATTTCCGGGTTTCGGAAATAAAGGTCAGTTATTTTTTATATTTAATGTAGGTTCGTCTATAAGAGACTGTCTAAATTTTACTTGAGCAAAGTTGTAGAGAAGTCCATACGAATAGTCAGTTCCACTCTCGGGAGGAGAACGTACCGACACTGTTTTTACAAAAAAAATGCCCTTCCGAAATTTAGTTTCGGAAAGGCATTCCAACTTTTCGCAAATCTTACTTACTTCACGAATTTACCGGAACGAATAACTTTTCCGTATTGCATACGAACAATATAAGCTCCGTTTGCAAAATCTGCTACACTATATTTATCAGGATTAGTCAGATATTTAACCAAACCACCGTCGACACTGTAAATCCAAGCCTTATCAACATTTATAAAGTTAATCACATTGTCGGCAACATAGAAGCTCGACACTTCGCTATTAACGTTGTTGATACCTTCCGGAGTCTGATCGAGGCCTTCCGGCTCTTCTGCAATACCTTGATCGTGAGTGTCAACTGGAAGAGGGCGCGGTTCGTTTTCACCGACAATTTCAACACCGAAATCCATAGAGAATCCCTTATTATGATAACCCGATGGGATAAACGATCCTGCAAACCAAGCATCGGAGAACACGATGCGCAGACGACTATTTCCCGGACGGGCATCTTCCGGTATAGTAAATGTATAGGTAATACCTTCTGTTTCAAATTCGGGAGTAGCTGCACGAATTTTACCTAAACGGAAAAGAAGTTCACCTCCGTTTTTAAGCGAATCGGGAGCGAATGTGCTGCTACCGTCCAAATCCATCCATGCACCGGCAAAACAATACCTCAAACCATCGGTCTTCTTTTCACCCTCCCAATAAGAATTACTCGTATCGAAACATTTTATAAATAAAGTAACTTCTTGACCTTGTTCCACTTTCAATACCATATCGGTTGCATCGGCATATTGAGAACCATCTTCTACCGGTCCGTCTACATGATAATTTAAATTTTCAATTGCACCGGTAGTCGTCACATCGGTTACATAACGTTGGGCACGCGCAATATCAGCACCGTCACAAGAGGGATCCATTTCGCTAAGGCCATAATTTCCATTATCTTTTTTCTCTGGCAATGCAGATTGATCTGCACGGGTTATTTCTACCCATTCTACAGGAGAATATGTCTTTAAATCAGTAGAAACAGCGCGAACACCGACATACGGTTCATCATCTACACCTTCAAAAGTAATATCACCTACATAAGCAGCCCAAGAAGTAGTACGGGCAATCTCAGAAACTTTACCTTTTTCACCGTTCTTATAAAGAATTTCGAAATGATCGACATCAGCTTCATCATTGAATAACAAATCCCAAGCAGCACGATCAACGGCCGAGCGATCTAACTTCCAATTCATTTTCACAGAAAGAGAAGTCTTGGTTTCTTCTTTTACTTCTACAACCACATCCTGTACGTTAGCCGGTACGGTCTTAACATTATCGTTGATCTCCAATTTTCCGACATAAAGTTTATAATTATCGTCCGAACCTTTTACTCGCAAACCGATACGTTCGATCACATCACCCTGATTGATTCCGGAAAGCATAATTTTCTTTTCCTGCCAGGTTGTAGCGGTTGTCTCACCTACGGAGAATTCTAACCAAGTACCGTCTTGCTTTTTCAAAATAACATACAAATTGGTTGCATTATTACCTTCTTTACCGCTTTTTACGGCAATATTGGCATAAGCTCCCGATGCACTCGATATAAGAGATGTCTTGAAAAGAACAATATCCGTACCTGTAGCGGTAGCTTCTCCTGTCAACTTCAAGCAAGAACCTCCGGTATAAGCGTCGTCATGAGAAAATTCCGGTTGAATTTTATCACTTGCCGTCAAAGTTCCCGGCTCAGTCACCAACCAACGGTAGGTCGGCACACGATCCTGATTAGCCATATTATACCATGCTCTGGCAGTTTTCTTTCCTTTATAATTATAACGGTCACCGTTACCTAAGTTAAAATAGGTAGCAAAAGGCAGTTTACCTTGAATAGCCGAACGTTCGGGAATCCACGAAGCCAATCCGGCAAATGTAGAAAGCCCCGGCACTTCATCCGTATTTTCCCATTCATTTCCATTATTGCTTATAGCCGGACGATTCAACGGATTACGATTACCTCCGGAGAATCCACGCTCGAGCAATGCCTGATAATTCGTCTGTGCGATATATGCATCGGCACCAGAATTATAAGACCAAAAACGGCTCGATGCATGCTCTCCCCAAAGGCAGAGACCACATCTCTTAGATTCTTCTGATTGATTTAGCCGAGACCATCCTCTATTCATAGAAACAATCCACACACCAGCATAAAGACCTTCAGAAGTTCCCATCGCAGTCTCAGCCGCTGTTACTGAACTTCCCATATTATAGGAAAAGTCCGAACTAGCATAATTCAACATCGTATGGGCAGTACGACCTTCTTCATTTCCGAACAAAGAATTCACATTATATGAATTAAGTCCAGAAACGGAAGTATATAACCCCAAATGGAAATTATCGAAACCACAAGCCTCAGCTTCTTTATACAACGCCTTATTAAATGCAATGGTATTCTCTTCTCCATACCCGCTATCTTCCCAGTTATAGTTAATACCATCCGAACCGAAATACATCAAGCAATTGATCAAAGGCTTTACATACTTAAATGATCCATCGGAATTTTTAGTACTAAGGACGTTATTCCAAGCTGAAGAATTTGTTCCCCAACTTTCGAAAAATTTGATACCGCTCATGATATTGGTTCCGTTCTTATGCGCAGCATCAACCCATGCACCTGGAGCAGAGAAAAAACCATGATTCCATGATCCGAACAGATTAGTGTAGTTCCACATCGAGAATACATCATCTGCAAAATTAGTCGTAGGTTGCCCTACAGCCCCATCTTTTCCCATACTCATCGGAATATTCATCCAAAGATCCCGTTTTTCATACGTATCCTGGATCAATCGGTCTGAACGATCCAAAATCTGAGCCTTACGAACATGTGAACGAATAAATGCAATATCAGAAGGAAGAATACCTTTGGCTGCAAACTCTTCTTCTGTCGGGTAATTACGTCCCTCCTGCAATGCATTATAGAACAAATCCAACAAATCTACATCCACAAAACCGGAAAAATCATACACCTCTTTCGTTGCAGTTTCCGACATTTGTGACATAGCCGTGCCCGGTGTGCCCATTACCGCACAACATACCATAGCACTGATAATCAAGTGTCTCTTTTTCATAAGCAAATAATTTAAAATTAGGTTGTTTAGTTAATGAATAGTATTTCGGTATTGTGCCGAAATACTATTCCTGTTTTCTCATATTATTAAAAGTTAGGCTGGTCTATATCCCACCATAAGCGCGTAGCCTGAAGATCAGCACCACCCAGCGCTTTAAGACCGGTAGCCTGAATATCCCGAATAGAGGAATCATCGGTATTCGGGAAAGGCATACGACGTATTATATTACCTTCCAATATCGAGCCGTCTCCGTTACCCGGATTTATTACCGGGAACACTTTCGGATAGCCCGTACGGCGCATATCCACCCACGGTTCATAACTGTACGGATATGCAGCGATATATTTCTGGGTAATGATTTTTTCGAGTTTCACTTCAGGACTATCTCCATCATTCCACTTTACCCCGATTTGGGTAACACTCGGCATATCATCCACAATACCCTGCGGATCTACGTAAATGTAGGATAGCGGCTCTTCCAGAACTTTATACTCGCTAAGACGGAGCACATAAGTTGAAAAGGTTGCCATATCCCGATCTTCGAGATAAGCATTGTCTATACCTCGATTATAAAAAGTCCCGGCATCTCCTCCCATATCAAAACCATAAAGAACACCCTCGGCTCGTAAAAAGTCTACTTCCGACATTTTCATCAAATATAAAGGAGGCATATATCCTGCAAATACTTGCGCACTCAATTGACTGCAGCCGATATAAGGATTAGAACCTGACGCCTGACCTGTTCCCGGAGTAACCCCTTCCCGCATACCGATAATACGCATATTTGCCGAAGTCGCGACTCCTGTCGTCTTATTTACAAAAGCATTTCCATTCTTTTCGAACACATAGTCGGCGTAAGGGTGATTCAGACTTTTAAGCAAACTTTCGAACGATGCGCTCAAGCGGGAATCTCCCCATGTATTGGTAATCTCCAAAAGCGGATGAGTAATTCCCAAATACATAGGACGCAAACCGATCTCATCATCCGTACTCTCGATCACTCCGTCACGGACGGCTTCTTCCGCCCATTCCTTTGCCATGGACTTATCGACCTTGACAATGTGCATCGCCATACGCAACTTAAATGAATTGGCAAAACGAATCCATGTACTGACACTGCTCGCTTTCATCACAGACAAATCGGACAAATGCTGGTTCATCTGGCCTTTAACTTTCGATTTATACCATTCCGGTTTCTGATCGAAATAGTGAAGACATTTGAGAACGGTATCTACATTTGCCTTGATATTCACATAAATAGTCCGCAAGTCATTATACGTAAACGGAGAGCTCTGTTTGTTCGCCTTGAAATCCACATACGGGAACGGACCGTACACGTCGGCAATTTCCTGAGATGCATAATTGAATAAAAGCAGGAAAATCGCTTTCATTTCGGGAATAGAATCGATTTCCGGTCGGTTTAACAGTGGTACAAATACATTCTTGGAAATCTCATAGCAGGAGAACGGTCCCGGATTGAAATCGGGACTTATGGCATAGATATGTCGCAACTCTCCGTACATAAAATCGGAATGCGGGACTACTGTAAACTGAGCGTAATTATCCGGACCTAAAGAGAACTGACGTTGATAAGAGTGTGATCCAGGCATCTGGCCTTCTTTTCCTCCACGCATCGCGTATATTCCTCCGCGAGCCTGCCTGAAAGAGGTGTTCAGCGCCTGAATCGCAGCATCTAATCCCTCTTCCGAAATAGATTTCATATAATCGATACTGTCTGCCGCTCCACGATAGATCGTATCATCCACTTTTATTTCTGTTTGGTCGAAATCATCTGTCGGGATATCATAATCCAGGCATGATTGAAAGCCCAGGAAAGCGACCGATCCCAAAAGCGTGAAAAATATTTTGATTTTTTTCATAAGATATACTGCTTTATGATTAGAAATTAACATTCAAAGAGAATCCGAATGATCGTGACGACGGCATGTTGAACATCTCAAATGCTCCGGCTCCGTTCGCTGTAGAAAGCGATACATCGGGATCGACCGGACTATCTTTATAAATAAAGAATAAGTTACGGGCAATGAACGAAAGAGTTAAATTCTTATTTTCTCCGATCAGATTACGGAACGTATAACCCAAAGAAAGCTCACGCAAACGGAAATTGGTACCGTTATAAATATATTGCGAAGAAGCCGGCGATGCACCTCCGATACCTTTATAATAAGACGAAATCGGCACGACACGATTACTGCCATCGGGGAGATACATACCCAACTGAGAGCCATAATCAGAAGCTATGAGATTATGTTGTTCTGCATATTGACGGGCTTCGGCCGTACGCTCCGACAAACCTGATCCATCAAGATAGGCTTCGGTAAACGAAATTACTTTTCCGCCGATGCGACCGTTGATCAGGAAGAACAGAGAAAAGTCTTTATAGCGAATGGTATTGCTCCAACCCATTTGCCATTTCGAATTCATATTACCGGCATAAACACCATACTGCTTGTTCGCCTCGGTTTCCAATTGAGGCGTTCCGTTTGAATCGAGAACATAATGACCGTTTTCGTCGCGCTTGAAATCCGTCACATACATATCTCCGATAGAACCGCCCTTGCGGTAACGTACACGAACGCCCATCAAATCGTTATAAATAAGCTTTTCACTACCATCCTCTTCGTATGAAGTTTCGAGAATCTTGTTATCATTGAACGATACGTTATAAGAAGTTTTCCAAGACCAGTTCTTTCCGAAACGGAAATTATAGCCTACCGTGGCCTCGATACCCTGATTGCGAACCTTTCCGGAATTCACCGGCTCTGACAAGCCGGACGCATTCGTCGCTATCATATAAAGATCCTGCATCTTAGAATTATAATAGGTAAGGTCCAAATTGAGACGATTATCTAAAAACATCATTTCGATACCGGTCTCAACGGATTTTGTCTTTTCGGGTAACGGATTAGCAAAACGGGCATACGCACTCGGAGAGATAACTCCCGTCTTGAGGTCCTCTGTCCCTTTGGCATAGACCTGATTAGGTATAGAGTTACCTACTTCTGAATAAGAGAGGCGATACTTCAAATAGCTGAACCAGTCGGGTAATTCGACAAGCGAACTGACAATGGCATTGGCTCCGACTCCGAAATAACCGTAGTTGTCTGGTGTCCCACGGTCGGAAAATTGTTTATAAGCCCGATACCAATCTCGTCGATAAGAGCCGTCGATATATACTTTTTCCTGCCAGCCCAATTGAGCCGTAATAAGTGCTGCTTTATCCCATTCGGTCAACTTAGTAGTCTTGGTGGCAGATGTTCCTCCGGCATTCGTCTGGAACAAATTGACACGTGTCGAAAGCATTTGATTATTCGGATCTATATAAGTGGCCACCACATCGGTCTTTTGAGTCTCCGTTTCTCGCAAATGGCCTACCCAACCGGCTGTAGCCGATACCGAAAAGTCTCCGAAAGTCTTATTGTAGCTCAACAAATAGTCGGTATAGATCTCATTGGCCGTCTCGATGTCTTTCCAATAATTTCCGTAGTCATCCATATTGGAAGGAAGGAATGTCGTTGCATAACGACGACTGTCTTTTTTATACTTGGTATGATCGATACTGACTCGTGCCTGAAAACTCAATCCGTCATAAATATCGGCACGACCGGTTATCGTACCGTAGAAACGGTCTTCGTTTACCTTATTGCGATTCTGATTCATCAACCAATAAGGGTTATTCTGTCTGGCTTCCATATACGCCCAATTCTGCATCGGACCGGAAAGTTCCACGCGAGTCGGTGTCAACATATAAGATCCTTGATTAAGTACATAAATAGACCTTACGTTACTGTTCCATGTTTCGTCTATGGCATAATTATTACGATAATAACCGATATCGATATTGCGCGGCATCATGTACATGTGATAAATCGGATTCCCGGTAGTACCACCACCGGGACGATTACGGGTCACAGTTTGTACATAATTCATAGACATGTCGAAATGGAGGCGTTTAAAGAATTCATAACTCTGACGGAAAGCAAAAGAGTTGCGATTGTAAGAGTTGCTTTCGATCATTCCTTTAGAGTGAGAATTACCGAAAGAGAAATAAGTTTGAATTTTATCCGTACCACCGGACAATGCAATCGAGTTATTGGCCGTAAGACCGGTACGATAAAAATCGTCGAGATCATCGCCCGCACTATTACGCAAATAGACCTCATGTGTACGATCCGCACCGAACTGGTCTCCGTTCAATGGGACATTGATCACCAAATTATCTGCACTGCGTGATGAAACTTTGTCTCCCCAACTGTCTACGGAAAGTTGATCTCCGATACTCGAAGAGGTCACCTCAGCACCATAAATATTTTGAATTTTCGGAGTCAGAAGCGGCGTATCGAAAGTAAGATTTGAAGAGAAATTGATGGCTAGTTTACCTTCTTTACCTCTTTTCGTGGTTATCATTACAACTCCATTGGCTGCAGCCGACCCGTAAAGGGCGGCTGCATTAGCCCCTTTCAAAACATTGATAGACTCGATATCATCAGGATTGATCATTGATAGCGGGTCGGATCCTTCCCCTACTCCAGAACTGGTCATGGTAGCAAGGTCGCTCATCTGTCCACGAGTATTGTTGGTCATGGGAACTCCATCTACAACAATCAACGGGGTACTGGAGCCGAAAACCGACTTGTTACCGCGAAGAATGATCTTCGAAGCACCACCGGCACCACCGGCACTCGGAGTAATAACGACTCCCGAAACTTTTCCTTCGATAGAGTTTGCGACATTCGGATCTTGTACTCTGTTCAGGTCGTCACTTTTAATCTGTTGTGTAGCGTAAGTCAATGATTTCTCTTTACGCAAAATACCCATAGCCGTCACTACGACTTCATTAAGAGCATGGCTTTCTTCTTTAAGTACGACATTTATCTCTTTCTTTCCACCCACAGCAATAGTCTGCGAAGTGTATCCTACATAAGAAAAGATCAAAGTCGGATTTTCTACATCCGTAGAAATAGTGTATTTTCCGTCCATGTCGGTCATCGTCCCTTGTGTCGAATTCTTCAACGCAATACTAACACCGATCAACGGTTCTCCTTTCTCATCTGTTACGACTCCCTTTACGGTAGTCTTTTTTTGAGCGACTTCACCTGCAGCAGCACCTTTTGTTTCGGCTACCGCTTCTCCTGTACTCGCATACAAGGACACTCCCTGCAGCAAAGCAGCAGAGATCAGCAAAACAGCTCTTAGTTCAGCAAAATAGTTTTTTCTCATAAATATAGTTTGATTGATTTTAGTTTTTTCATCAAGATTAAAAGACTGGCATTAGAAGTTTATTACACACTACGATCAATAC
>NZ_CEWDCG010000078.1:0-12779 GCF_982436375.1 Coprobacter sp.
TATTCCACATTTCAAAAGCTTTTATCGCCTCATTCCGCAACAAAGTCTCAGAAGGAAGCTCACGGTCTGCAGGTTTTAATTCAAGCTCATCATAAATAAACGAATCATCAAATCCTATATCCTTAGCATCGGTTTTCGTATTAGCATAATACATTTTATCGAGTCGAGCCCAATAAATCGCACCCAGACACATAGGACAAGGTTCGCACGACGTGTATATTTCACAGCCGCTCAAATTGAACCGTCCCAATTTCCCGGCAGCTTCACGTATTGCACTCACCTCAGCATGAGCGGTAGGATCGTTGGATGCCGTTACTCGATTTACTCCTCTTGCAATAATTTTTCCGTCTTTCACAATCACTGCACCGAAAGGACCTCCTCCATTTTTCACATTCTCAATAGAAAGCGCTATCGCTTCCCGCATAAAATCATCTTTTGTCGCCATATTATGATCTTTGTTATTTTGTTTACAACCTGATAAAAAAAGCCCGCAGATCACAAGCAGTGAACAAAGGGCTTTCACAAATATAGTGTTTCTTTTCATGGCAATATATTATTTAACGTAATTTAGAAGCAGGTTAAGAGCCTGCAGAAAACACCTTAACTGTTTTCCAACGAATCGTTTATACTTCCGATGTAATCGAGTAATTCCGTTCTTCCCTGCTTTTTCTCTGAAGAGGTATAAAATACCGGGGGAAGTTCTTCCCAATCTTCAAGCAAACGATTCTTATAAGCCTCGACATTTTCCTTAAAGCGCACAGGCCCTAATTTATCGGCTTTGGTAAACACTATGCAAAAAGGTATTTCGTTCTCTCCGAGCCATTCTAAAAACTCGACATCGATTTTCTGCGGTTCATGTCGGCAGTCTATCAGAACAAACAGACAAGTCATCTCATAACGGTTCAGGATATAGCTCTCTATAATGCTGCGTATTTTTTCTCGCCCTTCTTTACCGCGTTGTGCATATCCGTATCCCGGAAGATCGACCAAATACCAAGCATCATTGATCAGGAAATGATTGATAAGCTGCGTTTTACCGGGCATAGAGGAAGTCATCGCCAGCCCTTTTTTATTGGTAAGCATGTTGATCAACGACGATTTCCCTACATTAGAACGACCGATAAAGGCATATTCCGGTAAATTTCCCGAAGGACACTTCGTTACATCTGTATTACTTATTATAAAACGTGCACTTTTTATCTCCATAATCATTTTAGTTAATCGACAGTTATTATGACAAATATAAGGATTATCTGCCGATAATCTTGCCCGAATCTAAAAAAAAGGCTATTTTTGAATTACTAAACCTATTACTTTACATGGAAAATTATGATTCTATGAACGATATATCTGTAGAGACCGCATTACAAGACCTGCGATATTTACAACTGCTTTCAAAACAGTTCCCGACCATATCGGACGCATGTACCGAGATCATCAATCTGGAAGCGATTTTGAATTTACCCAAAGGGACTGAGCATTTCTTGACAGACATACACGGAGAATATGAAGCTTTCCAACATGTTCTGAAAAACGCATCTGGCACAGTACGTCGTAAAGTCAACGAGATTTTCGGTCAAACTCTTCGGGAGAGCGAAAAAAAAGAGTTATGTACACTCATTTATTATCCCGATCATAAGTTGGAACTGATTAAATCCCATGAACCGGATATGGGAGACTGGTACAAAATCACGCTTCACCAACTGATCAGAGTATGTCAAAATGTTTCTTCGAAATATACTCGATCAAAGGTAAGAAAAGCTCTCCCTGCAGAATTTTCCTATATCTTACAGGAACTGCTACACGAATCGCAGATAGACCCGAACAAACAAGCTTATGTGAACGGTATCATCTCGTCTATCATATCGACAGGGCGAGCTGATTGTTTTATCATCGCCATGTGCAACCTCATACAACGACTCACGATAGACACATTGCATATCGTAGGCGACATATATGACCGAGGACCGGGGGCTCATATTATCATGGATACATTATGTAATTATCACAATTTCGATATACAATGGGGCAACCACGATATATTATGGATGGGGGCTGCATCGGGTAACATGTGCTGTATCGCCAACGTGATAAGAATGGCAATGCGTTATGGGAATCTGACTACGATCGAAGACGGGTATGGAATAAATCTACTGCCACTGGCGACATTCGCCATAGAACGTTATAAAGATGATCCTTGCTCGCTTTTCATGCCCAAAGTAGGAACGGATAACGTACATAGCGAAAAGACCCAAAAACTGATTGCTCAAATGCACAAGGCAATCACAATCATACAGTTTAAACTGGAGGCTCAGCTTATCAAGGCTCATCCCGAATATAATATGGATAACCGACTATTGCTCGATAAGATCGATTATAAGCGGGGAAAGCTGATTCTGAATGGAAAAGAATATTCTTTAACAGACTCTTATTTCCCGACTATCGATCCTAAAGATCCCTATAATCTCACCGATGAAGAGCAAGATTTGATACGTCGATTACGCTACTCTTTTGTCAACAGCGAAAAACTGAGAAAACACATGCGATGCCTGTTTTCTTACGGAAGCATATATCTGGTACGCAACTCTAATCTGCTGTATCATGCCTCTATACCGTTGAATGCCGATGGATCTTTTAAAGAGATAACGATACGAGACAAAAAATATAAGGGAAAAGCATTACTCGACCGAATAGATCAGATAATACGAATCGCCTATTTTGATGAAGAGGGTTCTGAAGAGAAAAAATTTGCACGAGATTATATGTGGTATCTCTGGTGCGGAGAAGATGCACCTCCATTCGACAAAGACAAAATGGCGACGTTCGAACGCTACTTTACCGATGATAAAGAGCTTTGGAAAGAGAAAAAGGGATATTATTACACATTAAGAAATGAAGAGCGTGTCTGCGACATGATACTGAAAGAATTTGGAATAAATAATATTCATTCCCATATTATCAACGGACATGTTCCGGTAAAAACGATCAAAGGAGAAAAACCGGTAAAAGCCGGTGGAAAGCTTCTGGTAATCGACGGTGGATTTTCAAAAGCGTACCAACCGGAAACCGGAATCGCAGGCTATACGTTGATTTTTCACTCACGAGGATTACAACTGACACAACACGAGCCTTTTCAGTCGGCACAAAAAGCAATAGAAGAAGGTATCGATATTATTTCGACCAGTTTTATCCTCGAACTCAATTCGCAACGAATGATGGTACGCGACACCGATATAGGAAAAGAGCTCGAGACTCAGATAAAAGATTTGAAAAAATTATTGATCGCTTACCGTAACGGCTTTATTAAAGAAAAATCTTAATTTCGTAACAGAAATATTTTTTAATATCGAATCTCTTTTAAGACTGTTTTCACTTCGGTCATCACAAAAACAGTATTATTCATAGAGAATCAGACAAACACAAAAAACAATATTCAGATGAATCGACCTTACTCTTCCGCATTACTTGAAAATGCGGTAAATGAGTTTGCCAAACTACCGGGTATCGGAAAAAAAACTGCTTTGCGGTTAGTATTACACCTGCTCCGGCAGGAGGAGTTTTCCGTAGAAAATTTCGGAAATGCCATTATAAAACTTCGTAAAGAGATAAAATATTGTCACGTATGTCATAATATTTCCGACTCGGATACTTGCTCATTATGCTCCGACCCCAACCGGGACGATTCTATCATTTGTGTCGTAGAAAACATTAAAGAAGTGATGGTAATTGAAAATACCCATCAATTCAAAGGACGGTATCACGTTTTAGGCGGCGTCATCTCTCCCATGGACGGGATTGGTCCTTCTGATTTGGAAATAGACAGCCTGGTAAAACGGGTATCGGAAGGAGGGATACAGGAAATTATTCTTGCCCTTAGCGCTACGATGGAAGGAGACACGACCAATTTTTATATTTTCAGAAAACTCGCTCCTTACAATATAAAAATTTCCATTTTAGCACGAGGGGTATCGGTTGGTGACGAACTGGAATATACCGATGAGATTACTCTCGGCAGATCTATTATTAACAGAATGCCGTTCAATGAGACATTCAAACCATAAAAAAACGGAATATAAATATACGAAATACCGTCAATAGATCGTTTATATATATTGAATTTATCGCTAAATTAAGGTCCATGAAATTAACATTCTTAGTTCCACCTGTATTAGATCATAATAAACCTGCTGAACGAACTGCGGGGTGCACCCGTATCGTGTATGCAGCACCAAACATATATGAATTGACCGTTGTCGCAGTATTAGAACAAGAAGGATATACTCCGATATATAGAGACTTCGTCTATTACAAAACCTCACGAAAAAAATTCGAAAAGTTCCTTAAAGAAGATGACAGCGATATTTATTATATCTGGACTGTAAATCTGTCAATAGAGAACGATTTAATCGCATTATCCCTAATCCGGAAATATCGGCCGAACGCATTTGTCGTATTTATGGGTCCAGGACCTACTTATTTTACAGATCGCTTTTTTACAGATGAAAAAGTAGTTATCGTCAGAGGAGAACCGGAAGTCATTGTAAAAGAATGGACAAATGCTTTACGAGATGGAACAGACTGGAAACTGACCGAAGGTATCTCATACCTGAAAAACGGGAAAATCATACACAACAAATTCCATTTGTTATTAAAAGACTTAGATTCTCTTCCTTTTCCTGCACGCCATCATATTGCAGATCGGGATTATCACAATCCCAAATTAAAAATATCGCCTTATACGACAGCAATCACTTCACGAAACTGTCCTTATCAGTGCATTTACTGCGTACCGAGTTCGTTAACTTTCGCTCGGGAAATAGAGAATCGCCGGGAGTTTAAAAAGAAGCCGTTTATCTCTTTTCGCTCAATAGAGAGTATTGAAAAAGAGATGAAGATATTGCACGAACAAGGATATACTGCCATCGGCTTCATGGACGACAACTTCATTTGGAATGAAGAAAGAACACTGGCAATCTGTAATATTATGCGTAAATACGGCTTTTCATGGGGATGTCAAGCCCGCGTTGATGCGATTACCGACACAATAGCCCGAGCCTTAGGTATGTCGGGCTGCAAATATGTCGATTTAGGCGTAGAATCATTTAACGATGATATTCTCAAATTCATTAAAAAAGGAATTACACAAAAACAGATATATGACGCAATCGGGTATCTGAAAAAATATAATGTTCCGGTCAAGCTGAATATTCTAATCGGGACAAGCCCGTTAGAAACCAAAGAAACTCTTAAGGATACTTTACGGCGAGCAAAAAAACTGAAAGTCGATCAGATTATGTTCAACATCGTATCTCCTTTTCCCGGTACGGAATTTTATGCTATGGCAAAAGAAAACGGATGGATTAAGGGTGGAGAATATGTTCCTACCGATGTTCAACGAGAGTCAATATTAAATTATCCTCATCTTTCATCTCACGAAATGGAAAGGATATTATTCCGAAGCAATTTGAAATATTTCTTTTCATATTATTTTATTTCGACACAACTCAGACGCTTTACTTCAGTCAAAGAATTTTCGTACGCTTTAAGAGCCTTAAAAATAAAATTATTCGGATAATAGTCTTTATGCGGTTATCAATCATCCTCATATCTTGGAATTCTCTGGTACATCTTAAAGAGTGCCTTGCATCTCTTTCATATACACTGCAGAAAGAAGATATCGAGATCATCTGGGTAGATAACGGATCAACAGACGGCGCATCACGATATGTTAAGGAAAACTATCCTCAAATACAGACAGTCACACTTCCCTGTAACCGAGGTGTAGCATATGCCCGTAACCGGGGAATAGAAAAAGCATCGGGCAAATATATTCTGCTCCTCGATGATGACACTATCGCTAACGAGAACGCTATATACGGCATGATTGCTTACATGGACTTTCATCCCGAAACAGGAATCTGCGGTTGCAAGCTGACAAATACACAAAAAGAAACTCAAAAAAGCGATAAGGAATATCCGGGACTCGGTATAAAATTCAAAAATATTTTCTACACTTTTATACGAAGAAAAAATAAAGAGATTTTTCATACAGTTGAATATGAGCCGGAATATTTAATCGGAGCTTGTCAAATGATCCGTCGTGAAGTACTTGATTTGACAGGTCTTTTGGATGAAAATATTTTTTACGGTCCGGAAGATGCAGATTTTTGTATACGAGTACGGAATAATGGCTTCAAAATCGTCTATCTACCCCAATTTTCAATTATCCATCATTGGAAACGGGTAACCAACCGAAAAATTTTTTCAAAATTGGCATGCCGACATATTCAGGCACTCCTCTATTTCTACAAAAAACATCACCGTTATCTTTAAACTGTAAAAAGTATGTCATACCTATCCGGAACAAATATCTATTTACGAGCTATCGAACCCGAAGATCTCGACATTTTATATCAATGGGAAAACGACTCTTCTCTATGGGTTCATGGATGTACATTAGCTCCATTCTCAAAATTCACTCTTCGTGAATATATTCAAAACAGTTGTTACGATATTTATCAGACCCGACAACTACGAATGATGATTACTTTAAAAAAAACGAACGAAACAATCGGAATGGTAGATTTGTTCGAGATCGACCCACATCACGAAAGAGGAGCGGTAGGTATTCTTATAGCGCCGGATCATCAAAGGAAAGGTTTCGGCAATGAAGCTTTGCAACTAATGTGTTCATACGCTTTCGGTTTTTTGCATCTGCACCAACTTTATGCCCACATCCTTCAAGAAAATAAAAACAGTTTGAAACTCTTTTCTGAAAACGGATTCATATCTTGCGGACTTTTTAAAGAATGGGTAAAAACTGAAAACGGATATAAAAACGTAGTTGTCATGCAACGGATCAATTGAGAATAGGCAAACGAGGATATTTGAGCCATGATTTATAATCTTCTCCTAAATCTACGACAGCTTTACGCCAACTCTGTTCCCCATCACCGCAAATACAAAATAAAGGCGATACTTTTTCGGATACGATCCAAAAAATATTGGCAATCTCATCTATTAATTGCCCGGCCTCCCAACCGCTATACCCTAAAAAGAATTTTATATGCCCCTCTACGGTATTTCCACTTCTTATATAAGACAATACCACATCTATATCACCTCCGATATATAATCCTTCAGCTATCTCTATCGATCCGGGTATTAATCGCCCCAATGTATGTATATAAAACAAATGATCGCTCTCCATAGGCCCTCCGCAAAAGACAGGAATCTCCGGAACATTTTCCAAACCGTCGATTACGGTATTCAACATCAGATTGGAAGACTTGTTAAGAACCAGCCCCATACTTCCGATCGTCGGATCATGATCGACCAACAAAACAACCGACCGTTGGAAATATACCTCATTCAGGCATGGTTCTGAAACCAATAAACAACCGGTATAGGGGTCTTTCAAACTACGGTTCACCTGAAATATTTCCGTTCCTAATCTCATTCGTATTACCAATTAATAATCTAAAGTAAAAAAACTATTCGACAAATCCAAATACTTCTGAAACAAATATTTTCAAATCAGTCATTCCAATCTTCAAAACAAGAAAGAATCAAACAATAAAAATAACAAAAAACACAACTGAGAGCCCTTGGAGGGACTGATTGTTCTTGTGGATTTCTCTAAAACTTTATTCGAATAAAATTAGACCGGCTATTAAAATCCGATTCTCATTAAAGTTTAAATTTTATAATTATTTACACACCGACCAAAGTTTATTTATCTTAAAAATAATCAGTTATAAATCAAAATCTCATACAAATCAGAAATTAATTTTATAATTTTGTGAATATGATTTTCTTTATTTATTTTTTATATGCACAAAAGATGACAAATTGCTAATATTTATTGTCATAAAATAGTATTATCGCTAAAAATACAATGCTTTATTCAAGTACATTTTTAGTTAAAACAAGATTTTAAGAAGAGAAGATCAATTTAATAAGTATTGATGATTTTTTATAATTCATCGGGCATCACATAGGATTTAAAAGTTTGTTTTTATGAAGATAGAAAAATTTTCAGGAACCGATCCCCAGTTATATAAGCTTGTCGCCCCTTTGGTTATGAGTCCGGGAATCTTGAGACAGAACAACAATTATCCTTTTAAAACTTCAATACACCACATTTGGTTTGTCACGACCGAAAACAATACTGTTCAAGGATTCATTCCAGTCGAAATCAAAGCACACAACGTCACAATAGACAACTATTATATTTCGGGAGATAATGCAAAATTGCTTTCCCAAATGATAGACAAAGTTGTAACCACTTTCGGAGAAGATTATCCGATATATTCCGTTACACATACCCGACACGTAAATATATTTCAGGAGAAAGGTTTTTCTCCAGTCAAAGAATGGAAACTTTATGTAAAAATGGAATGGAAAGGAGATGAAAACAACCCGAAAGAATGTATATGATATGACCCAAGACCGCCTGGAAAAGATCTTTTCCGGATTTGATAATGTCTATGTCTCTTTCTCCGGCGGGAAAGATAGCGGAGTATTATTGAATCTCTGCATCGATTACATTCGGAAACATAAGCTCGATCGGAAACTGACGGTTTTCCATATGGACTATGAAGTACAATATCAAGAAACAATAGAGTACGTAGAACGAGTATTCAAATCTAATGCGGACATTCTGAATGTTTACCGGGTCTGCGTACCGTTCAAAGTTATAACCTGCACCTCTATGTACCAACAATTCTGGCGACCGTGGGACGATGCATGCCAAGACATCTGGGTACGTGAGATGCCTGAAGGTTGTTACCGAAAAGAAGATTTTCCATTTTACACAGAAGACATGTGGGATTATGAGTTCCAATACAAATTCGCCCACTGGTTGCACATCCAAAAAAAAGCGCAACGTACTTGCTGTCTTGTCGGAATACGGACTCAAGAAAGCTATAACCGTTGGCGAACAATATACAGCTCAAAAAATTATCAGAAATATAAAGGTCTGAAATGGACAAGACGGTGTGGAGAATACATCTACAATGCATATCCGATTTATGATTGGCAGACAACAGATGTATGGACTGCAAACGGAAAATTCAAATGGGACTATAACCATCTCTATGATTTGTATTACCAAGCCGGCGTCTCTTTGGAGAAACAACGTGTAGCCAGTCCTTTTCTTTCTCAAGCAATCGGGAGCTTAAAATTATACCGAGCCATCGATCCTGACATGTGGGGACGTATGATAAACCGAGTAAACGGAGTCGGATTTGCGGGGATATATGGCGGTACAACGGCTTTAGGATGGCAGTCTATAAAATTGCCTAAGAATATGACATGGGCAGATTATATGAAATTTTTACTAAGTACACTTCCCGAAGAAACAAGAAACAACTATCTTGAAAAACTATCGGTGAGCGTGGCTTTTTGGAAAAATAAAGGCGGCTGTCTTGCTAATGAAACAATAAAGAAGTTGGAAGATGCCGGTATCTCGATCACTGTCGGAGAAAAAAGCAACTATAAAACTTCGAAGAAACCTGTGAGAATGGATTATCTCGATGACATCGATATTCCTGAATTTAAAGAAATCCCGACTTTTAAACGAATTTGCATTTGCATTTTGAAAAACGACCATTGTTGCAAATACATGGGATTCTCCCCTAATAAACACGAAAAAGAATTAAGGGAAAGTGTCATGAAAAAATACCAATCCTTATTTTAATTATGGAAAAATATCAAAGCCCCGTATATAAAGTTTTGTCCGTTCCGATCGAAAAGATCGTAGCCAATAGCTACAATCCGAATATCGTCGCTCCTCCGGAAATGAAACTTCTGGAGATTTCAATCTGGGAAGATGGATATACGATGCCCTGTGTATGTTATTATATCCCCGAACAGGACATTTATGAACTGGTAGATGGATATCACCGATATCAGGTAATGAAAACCTCGAAACGGATTTATGAACGAGAAGAAGGAAAATTACCGGTTGTTGTAATAGAAAAAGATCTATCTAACCGAATGGCTTCTACAATACGCCATAACCGAGCAAGAGGAACTCACAATATTGAGCTAATGAGTAATATTGTATCGGAACTTGTAAAGGCCGGTATGTCAGATAGTTGGATACAAAAAAACATAGGAATGGACAAAGATGAGTTACTGCGTTTAAAGCAAATTTCGGGATTGGCAGAACTATTCGCCGATAAAGAATTCAGTCTGGCAAAAGATTAAAAATAGCTAACCATTTAATCATCAAGATTTTAGTCAGATAAAAAAAATACAAAAACGGCTATCCGTAAATACGGATAGCCGTTTTTTGGACTGAAGCAATTCCTTACTTTCTGATGCCAAGCTCTTTAATAATGGCACGATACCGTTCGATATCGACTTTTACTAAATAGTCAAGTAAACGACGACGTTTACCAACCAACATTCTAAGAGCTCTTTCAGTACTATAATCTTTGTGATTTGACTTTAAATGTTCAGTCAAATGAGCAATACGGTATGAAAATAATGCTATCTGCGCTTCAGGTGAGCCAGTATCAGTATTAGACTTTCCGTATTTCTCAAAGATTTCTCTTTTTTTCTCAGAAGTTAAATACATTTTTCTGCGATTTTGTTGTTAATAAATTCTTTGAGGGGGCAAAGGTATAAATTCATTTTTGATTTACCATACTTTTGTAAGCTTTTTTAAATATACGAACGCTTTTTATTCTGAAAAGATTCTGGTATCTCCCATTTTAGTTTTGTTTAACTCTTTGCCGCAGATTCTTCCATAATTCCCTCAAAATTCAGATAGGCTCTAAAAACATGAAAAAATTTTTTTACGAAAAGGATCAGAATATTAAATATTAATGACAAAGGAAGAAAACTTAAATTAAAGAGAAACATCATAAAAATTTTTGTCGTACCTTTGCGCCACTCAAAATAGATTATATGCAAAAAATCAGAAACATTGCTATCATTGCACATGTTGACCACGGGAAAACAACTCTGGTCGACAAAATGCTTTTGGCCGGACAACTATTTCGCGAGAATCAAAACTCCGGCGAGTTAATACTCGACAATAACGATCTGGAACGTGAACGAGGAATTACAATCCTTTCCAAGAACGTATCAATACGATATAAAGATTATAAGATAAATATTATAGATACTCCGGGACATGCCGATTTCGGGGGAGAAGTCGAACGGGTATTGAATATGGCCGACGGCTGTCTATTGCTCGTAGATGCTTTTGAAGGCCCGATGCCTCAAACCCGCTTCGTATTGCAGAAAGCAATACAAATGGGTTTGAAACCTATCGTAGTAATCAATAAGGTAGATAAACCGAACTGCCGTCCCGATGAAGTGCAGGAAATGGTATTCGACCTGATGTTCAGTCTCGATGCTACAGAGGAACAGCTCGATTTCCCGACAATTTACGGATCTGCAAAACAAAATTGGATGTCAACTGATTGGAAAAACCGGACAGAAGACATCACTCCCTTATTAGATGCCATTATCGAGAATATTCCCGAACCAGCTTATTTAGAAGGAACACCCCAACTCCTGATAACATCTTTAGACTACTCGTCCTATGTAGGTCGTATTGCCATAGGACGCGTGCACCGAGGAGAGCTACACGAAGGACAAGATGTTGCTTTATGCAAGAAAGACGGCTCTATTTCAAAGCAACGAATTAAGGAATTACATATTTTCGAAGGATTGGGACGTACCAAAGTTCAAACTGCCCAATCAGGTGAAATTTGTGCACTGATCGGTATCGAAGGTTTCGAGATCGGAGATACGATCGCTGACATTCAAAATCCGGAACCATTGAAACGAATCGCCATCGACGAACCGACCATGTCGATGACATTTACCAATAACGACTCTCCGTTCTTCGGTAAAGACGGCAAATTCGTTACATCCAGACATATTGCCGAACGACTTGAAAAAGAACTGGACAGGAATCTTGCTTTACGTGTAGAAAAAGCTCCTGAGGATGGAGTATGGACTGTATATGGACGTGGAGTTCTCCATTTATCTATTTTAATCGAAACCATGCGTCGTGAAGGTTACGAACTGCAGGTAGGTCAACCCCAAGTAATCATCCGCGAAATCAACGGTGTAAAATGTGAACCGGTAGAACAATTAACCGTTAACGTACCTGAAGAATATTCCAGCAAGATTATCGATATGGTAACACGCCGCAAAGGAGATCTTCTAAGCATGGATAATCAAGGAGACCGCATACACATGGAATTTTCAATTCCGTCTCGTGGTATCATCGGCCTTCGGAATAATGTGTTGACCGCTTCGGCCGGTGAAGCGATCATGGCTCATCGTTTTCTCGAATATCAACCATGGAAAGGCGATATTGACCGCCGTACAAACGGATCGCTGATTGCTATGGAATCAGGAACTGCTTATGCTTACGCAATAGATAAACTGCAAGATCGAGGCAAATTCTTCATCTTTCCGCAAGAAGAAGTATATGCAGGGCAGGTTGTGGGTGAAAATGCCAAAGAGGGCGATATCGTAGTGAATGTAACCAAATCGAAAAAACTCACCAATATGCGTGCTTCAGGAGCTGATGATAAAGCAAAAATTATTCCTCCTGTCGTATTTAGCCTCGAAGAAGCTCTCGAATACATTAAAGAAGATGAATATGTAGAGGTTACTCCGCATCATATTCGTCTCCGAAAAATTATTTTGGATGAGACGGAACGTAAACGAAGCAATAAATAACATATTTAATAAAAGGGGGCGACCCAAAAGATTTTTTTAGAGTTCGGTCTCTTTTTCTTTTATAG